>JAKBDW010000373.1:0-3425 GCA_021834245.1 Pseudomonadota bacterium | reverse complement strand
CATTGTGTGCGGGATCTTCCGCGCCTACGCTGCCGGCCGCGGTCTGAAGGCCATTGCCCGGGCGCTTAACGGCGATCCCTCCTGTCGGGACATAGCAATTCAGTATTTCGACGGCTCCGCCCCGCCGCCGCCTCGGAAAAGCACGGGTTCATGGGCGCCATCAAGCATCTACGAAATGCTTCACCGTGAGCGTTACCGCGGCAAAGTACCGTTCGGTGAATACCGCAAGGTTCTTCGTGCGGGATCGCGCGCCCGCGAACGCCAGGACAACTATCTGCTGGTGGAGCGTCCGGAGCTTCGGATCGTGGAGGAAGACCTGTGGAGTCTCGTCCAGGCACGATGGCAAGAACGTCGCAGAGCCCATACCTACCATATCCCACGTACGCGTGAATCGAAGTACCTCCTCTCGGGGTTGATCCGCTGCGGGCAGTGCGGAGCCTCGATGCTCGCGACCAGCATGATCAGTGGCACCGCACGCACCCGTCGGCGCGTGCTTCAGTATGCTTGCTCCTATGCCAACTCGCGCGGCAGCACCGTATGCACGAACAATCTGCGCCCCAGAATGGATGACTTGGATGGAACCGTAATTGAAGCCATCGAACAGCAGGTACTCACACCGGCGACGATCCGCCAGGTGATCGAGCTCACCCTCGAGGAAGCCCGTGCCGAGTATCGCGCTCAGCCATCCGGCCAGGATGCTCGTGAGCGGGAACTGGTGAGACTCAAGATTGAACTCGACCGTCTTATCACCCTCGTGGTAGGTGGCAGTGCACCCGACCGGGTGCTAGCGGAGATCAACCGCCGCGAGACTCGCATTCGCGAGATCGAGCACGAGCTGCAGGCCGTTGCAGTCGAACCCAAAGCTGGCGACTGGGCGGCGATCGAGGAACTGGTCGCTGAGCGCGCCGCGCAGATCCGTGATGTTTTGCGCTCCGAAATTGCCGCCGCGAGGTCTGCCCTCACCAACCTCTTGGCCGAGCCAATGACGTTCAAGCCAGTCGGTCACAGGGAATACGAGGTGAGCGGCCTTACTCGGGTGGGCATGCTTCTGACGACTGCTAGCGAGAAAGGCGAAAAACTGGCGTCCCCAAGGGGATTCGAACCCCTGTTACCGCCGTGAAAGGGCGATGTCCTAGGCCTCTAGACGATGGGGACAAATGACCAGCAACGCCGGGCGGCCAGAGCCCGTATTGCGTTAAACATGGTGGAGCCAGGCGGGATCGAACCGCCGACCTCCTGCATGCCATGCAGGCGCTCTCCCAGCTGAGCTATGGCCCCTCGAAAGGTGCGGTACTTTACGTGGTGCTTCGACTGGGGTCAAGCGGCAGGCGCCGCCTTGTCGCGAAGGTATCGCAAGCCTCGTTCAAGCCGGGCCAATGTTCTGACCCGACCCAAGAGCACTAAAGTCTGATCAATAGGAGGGGATACAGCCCGACCCGTTACCAGCACGCGCAATGGCTGGGCAAGCTTGCCAAGATCGAGACCATGGCTGCCGGCTGCTTGGTGAACTGCCTCGTGGATAACCTCCGCCCGCCATTCCGCGAGTCCATCCAGCCTGTCCCGCAGGCTTTGAAGCGCTGGAATGATCTCCGGCTTCAGGTGTTTGGCTGCCGCCTTGTCATCATACGCATCAAAGTCCCGGTACAGAAACACACTGTTTTCAGCCATTTCCACGAGGGTCTTGGCGCGCTCGCGTTGGGCTTTCACAACCTCCACGACATCTGGTCCGCTCGCCGGATCAATACCCATGCGACCTAAATGCCAGTTGAGGTGATGGGCAACATGTTTCGGGTCGCTGACCTTAATATAGTGTTGGTTCAGCCACAAAAGCTTTTCCGGGTTGAAGGCGGCAGCAGAACTGTGAACGTTGGAAATATCGAACAATTTGACCATTTCGTCCAGCGAGAATACTTCCTGGTCCCCGTGTGACCAGCCCAGCCGCACCAAATAGTTGAGCAACGCCTCCGGCAGGAAACCATCCTCGCGATACTGCATAACACTCACGGCACCATGACGTTTTGAAAGGCGGCTGCCATCCGCCCCAAGAATCATCGGCACATGGGCATAAACCGGTGGTTTCGCACCTAGTACCTGCAGCATGTTGATCTGGCGGGGGGTGTTATTCAGGTGATCGTCGCCGCGGATGACATGACTCACATGCATATCCATGTCGTCGACTACGACTGTAAAGTTGTAAGTCGGGGTGCCGTCGGATCGCGCAATGATCAAATCGTCCAGCTCACTGTTCTGGAACGCGACACGGCCGCGAATCACGTCCTCAACCACAACGGCTCCATCCAGAGGATTCCTGAACCGGACGACTGGCGACACACCTGGCGGAGGTTCTGCCCCCCAATGGCGGCAGTGTCCGTCATAACGTGGCTTCTCCTTGCGTGCCATCTGATCGGCGCGCAAGGCATCCAGGCGCTCTTTGGAACAGTAGCAATGATAGGCCTTCCCTTCCTTCAGCAACTGCTGGATGACTTCCTTGTAGCGATCAAAACGATGCGTCTGGAAAAATGGGCCTTCGTCGTACTCCAGTCCGAGCCAGGTCATACCCTCCAGAATGGCATTTACCGACTCCGCGGTGGAACGTTCGAGATCGGTATCTTCGATGCGCAGGATGAATGTGCCACCGTGTTTGCGGGCATAAAGCCAGGAAAACAGCGCTGTTCGCGCCCCACCCACGTGCAGATAGCCGGTCGGACTTGGCGCGAAACGGGTACGGATGGTCATAATTTAACTCGGTTGGTCGTTACTGACGAAACATGGTAATGAAAATCAGCTGGAAAATCAGCCGTCAGGCTGTCATTACCGTCATTTCGGCCCCTAAATGTCCTTGCCGCTGCCGTGCAGCCGACCAGTAAGCAATCGAATTGAAAGCTCTGTCGCAAGTGCATACTCCAACGCCAGCTCCCGGTCCATGGCGCGATTTCCCGCTTCGCTCCTTACTTCTAAATTGCCTGTCAATGGAACGCATTAATCTTCATCATTTCATCGAGCGGAATCGGCTGCGCAATGCCGTGTCCCTGCGCGTAATCTACACCCATTTCACGCAGCAACTTGATTGTCTGTGCGTCCTCTGCGTACTCGGCAATGGTGATCTTGCCTAACAGATGGCCAATGTCGCTGATATTACCTACCAGGGTGCGACTCACCGGATCATCGACGATTCCACGCACGAACACACCATCTATCTTAAGATAATCTACCGGCAGGTTGCGCAGATATGAAAAGGACGACATGCCGCTTCCGAAATCATCCAGCGCGAAGCGGCACCCCAGAGTGCGTAGCTCGCGAATCAAATGCAGTGCCGCCGGAAAATTGGAAATTGCTGCCGTTTCCGTTACCTCAAAACAGAAAAGTTGCCCCGGCACCTCGTGCAGTGCAATCTGATTTTTCATGAAAGGAAGAAACGCCTCATC
>JAKBDW010000597.1:0-3435 GCA_021834245.1 Pseudomonadota bacterium | reverse complement strand
CGGTCGCCGAAACGCGTAACCCAGCGCCAGCGCGCAGGCCAGCAGCGGCGACGTGTGCACACCCCCAATGAGTCCGAAGTTTTCACCCATTCCCTGAACGAAGACCCATAGAAATGCGAGTGTCATTGCGAGATACAACCCAAACGCCGGGCACTGCGGATTGCGCATCTGCTGCCAGCCGAATCTCAGCACGCGGTAAATGAAGGCGAGACCCAATAGTGCCGCCAGCAAGCCCCCCTGTGACCATAGATATATAATTGTATTGTGTGGCGGAAAGTGGAGGCCAATACCGACTTTCCGGGCGTAGTGGGGGAAGCCCGCCTGCCAACCGCCAAAGCCCTGCCCCTTAAACGGGTGCTGCCGGAACGCCTTTGCACCGTATCCCCAGATTTTCTCCCGCAAATCCAATGTCATGTCTGATTGCTGCAGAAATCCTGCCAACTCACGATAGCTTCCAGATTCTGTAGCGCGAATGGCTTTGGGCAGCAGCCACGCCAGTCCGCCCACCATGACGATTCCGACCATTGCCATGCGAAGTCTATTTCGAACCCCCCTGTACCGCCACGACATTGCCTGCAGCGCCAAAATAGGTAGCGCCACGGCAAGCATTAAGCCGGCCTTTGACCCAGTGAAAGCAACTGATCCCAGTAGAATTAGTCCAACTAGACCCACCCATCGTCTACGCATTTGAAGTGCCAATCCGATCGCGATAAACGCGACGACTCCGAGATAGGTCGCAGCCGCATTTGCGTTTGTATCATTTAGGCCACCTGATTTTCCCGGCGACACTCCATTGTTCTGCGCTGTGGTAAATAAGTGGTCAATGGTGTTCGGCGAGATGAACCACTTCGACAAATTTGATGTCAGATAAGCTAGTTTGACTCCCGGCATCATGTAAAACGCTGCGACAGCAAACGCCTGCAATAGCGCAAGTGTCACCGTCACGGCGAGCAAACGCAGGACGAACCGTTGGTCCTGTCGCCATTCAGTAGTTATCGCAGCAAAGATTACGAGGAATTCCAGAAAATACCCGATTGGCTGCAGACCCAATTTCGGGTCGGGCGACCACATCAGGCTCACGGTATACAGAATGACAATTCCGAAAATATATGCGGTCAGCTTCCAAGAGACGATGTTCCGAAATTCCGTGACCAACTCGGGCCACAGCATGAGTCCACCCCAAAAGGCGATTGGGATGGGAACACCGGAGACCTCAATCCAGGGGATGAATCCCTGCACGACGGAGAGAGGAATCGCAAGAAATAGTCGCCAACGGCGTTTTAACGCCACCGGACTGCTGGCAAGCAGAACAAGCGCCACCAATACTTTAAGCGTGAGCTGTACTGTAATCATCCGCGAGTTCCCGTCACCGCATGCGCGTCATAGGCCGATTCATCTGTCGTATGGTTTTGTGCGTACAGCCGTTGCGGTGGTAGGAAAACACCGTTGGTATCGCCGTAATCTTGACGCTCTGGGTCGAGTCTCCAGAGGCTACACGCTCAATTTTCTGTGCCGGGTCGCACGCGATAACGTACGTCCAGCCTCTTCGAGTACGATTCGGACTTCCGGTGTCGCCGACATACCACGCGATAATTGATGCCTCTCCAGGCACGTTGCGGTTAAGTTCCACCAATCCTTTTGTCAAGTCGGAAGCCGGACCAATTGTCAGGTTGTTATTTTTTATCAGCCGCGCAATCTGCCGGATTGCCGTTGCCGTCAACTTGTAAGAGAGATTCTGGTGAACGAGGCCAAAGCGGTCCTGTGAATTCTCGGCATTTGCACCATCGTCAACGAAGTCGTACCACCAAACGCCGCGAATATAAGGAAGTGACGAAAAGAGCAAGAACGCACGTTGAGCGAGAGACGCTGCCGTCTGAACCTTCACTCCGGACTCGTCACGACTGGTTGTCCAACCAATTTCTGTGATGTAGATTTGAACTTCTTTGCCGCCATCAAACTGGCGCATTGATTTCTCGATATCGACAACCTCTTGCGCACTGCGCTCCGCTTCGTCAGCTGGTGATATTACACCCGAACGTCGCTTGACCGGATAGACATATGGATGTACCGCGACTCCGTCAGCACGCGAGGCGATTCCGAGCCGTGCAATCTGCTCGTACCATCGGTCATTTCCGCCGGCACTCGCGCTCGCCAGAAAGACGGCAGTGGGGTCAATCTTCTTCAAAGCAGGAAATACTGCATCGAATAGTCGTGCATAGTCAGCGGCATTTCCGGATGGAGCACCTCCGGCGTGTGTGTCCCATTCATTCCAGATCTCGAAGTAATTGACTTGTCCTTGAAAATGCTTGACGACAAAGGATGCATAGCGGACAAAGCCAGCGATTGAGGCGGGTGAAGTTGGCTTTCCGGAATCATCGTAATACTTGTTGCCATAATCGAGAATGATCAGCGGCTCAATGCCGGACCGTCTCGCATCTCTGACGTACGCATCCCATGCCGGCGGAATCCTATAATTTCCTTTGCGTTCCTCCACTGCGCTCCATAGGGCATCATCACGGACGGCGTTGAATCCGATAATGCGAATCAGTGGAAGCTCTGCTTCCTGCGCGCCTCGGTTGCTCATGAGGTGAGGGTTCACGCCGAGCAGGATGTCGTGGGCACGAGCGGAGGAGACCGCACCGATCACAATGAGCGCGAGTCTTACGATGTACCGGCACACGCGTGTGCTCATCGGTGTATCTGATCGCCTGCAGCAGGTGCGCAACACTCTGAACTGGTCTGCAGGGATGGGAAGCTGTTATCTATCCGCGCGGCGAAATCAATAATCGATCCGACGTGCAGAGTAAACCGCTGACGCAGCCCTGCTGCATGCGTCAGCGGTCGTAGCGGTAGTTGGCATAACCGTAGTTACCGTAGCCCACGGTGCCGAGTCGCTGTCCCACCTGATTCATGACGATACCCCGAGGCCGTATGCCGGCACCCGTCAGTCTTTTGACTGTCTCTTCAATTTCGCGCATCGGATGCTCGGCCGACTTGAGGATGACAAGTGTCGTCCCAGCCAGTTTGCCGATGATGGTCGCATCGGTCACTGCCAGCACAGGGGGGCTATCGAGAAGCACGTAATCGTGGCTAGCGGAAAGCTCTCGGATAAGCTGCGAGAATCGCTCATGCATGAGAAGTTCGGCCGGATTCGGCGGGGCTTGCCCACGTGCAATGAAATTCAGCCCGTCGACACCGGTAGGCTGCTGCAAATCCACGAACGATACGTCGCCAGCAATGTAGTCGCTGACCCCGGGCTGAGAGCGTGCATCGAAATATCGCTCCAGATATCCCTTGCGCAGATCGACGTCCACCACGGCAACACGCTTACCGGCCAGCGCCAGCACTGCGCCGAAATTGGCGGCTACAAACGACTTACCAATGGACGGAGCCGGTCCGGTTAGCAATATGACGTTGTTACCGGCATCCATCATG
>JAKBDW010000403.1:0-3437 GCA_021834245.1 Pseudomonadota bacterium | reverse complement strand
TGACCGTCTGCAGTCCGGCCGTTGGGTGGTGGTGTTTCCCGAAGGGACGCGTGTCGCTCCGGGTCATAACAAGCGCCATGGGATAGGTGGCTCCGTGCTTGCGGCGCAAACCGGCTTTCCCGTGGTGCCGGTGGCGCACAATGCTGGTTCGTATTGGCCGCGACGCGGATTTATCAAGCGCCCGGGAACCGTTCGCGTGGTGATCGGGCCGATGATAGACAGTAGTGGCAAGAGCGCCCAGGAGATCAAGGAAATTGTCGAGCACTGGATGCGGGAAACAATGGCGCGGCTGGAGCAGCGCAGTGACAAGGCTTCCGCGGCAAAACGCAAAAGTGCGAAGTGACTAAATCTCGCCCCTGATGGGTTGACGGGGAGCCGGCGCGGACATGGAGGTAGAAATATCGTCCGACCGGCAGACAGCTAGCCCGTTTCGTCGTCGACTGCGTTTGCCAGCGCGGCAAACTCCTGCAGCGTTAATGTCTCGGCGCGCCTGCCGGGATCGATGCCGAGATGCATCAATGTCTCAGATGTCATCAGACCCTGCAGGCTATTGCGCAGGACCTTGCGTCGCTGACTGAAGGCGGTCTGCACGAGCTGATGAAAACGCTGTGCGTCGCGCACCAAAAGCGGGGGTTCTTGGTACGGAATCAGGCGTACAACCGCCGATTCCACGCGCGGCGGCGGTGAAAATGATCCTGCCGAAACTCGAAACACCTGCTCTACTCGGCAGCGCCATTGGACCATGACACTCAACCGGCCGTAGTCTTTTCCGCCAGGTTCGGCAGCAAGGCGATCGACCACCTCCTTTTGGAGCATAAAAAGCATGTCCTCCAGACACGAGTGGAGGTCCAGCAAGCGGAAGAGCAGCGGAGTGGAGATGTTGTACGGCAGATTGCCGATCAGCCGCAGTCGCTTTCCAGACGGGGCGAGCCTGCAAAAATCAAAGTTAAGCGCATCGGCTTGGTGAACAGTGAGGCCCTGGGGGTAGGTGGCTTGCAGGTAACTGACCAAGTCGCGGTCGAGTTCCACCGCCTGAATTTCATGCGCACGTTCCATAAGGTGGTGCGTGAGCGCACCTTTTCCCGGTCCGATCTCAACGATAGCCTGTCCTGGCCGCGGATCAAATTCCTCGATGATGCGCGCTACAACTGCGGGGTCATGCAGAAAATGCTGGCCAAAACGCCGGCGCGGTCGGTGATTTGAAGCAGACATTGGTGTTAGTCCGAGTGTGCCGGATCCCTTCGCGGTGAGCCACTTTCGCCGCCGGCGCCGGCCAGCATCCGGGCCATGTCCAGCGCTGCGCGCATGCTCGATGTATCACATCCACCTTTACCTGCCAACTCCAGTGCGGTCCCATGGTCCACCGAGGTGCGAACGAATGGCAGACCCAAAGTCACGTTGACCGCATTTGCAAAGTCGCGCTGCTTCAGCACCGGCAGGCCCTGGTCATGGTACATGGTAAGGACGGCATCGACGCCGATAAGTTGCTCCGGTATGAAGGCGGTATCGGCGGGAACAGGTCCGCGCAAGCGCAGGCCTTGGCGCGATAGTGCTTGCACGACCGGGCAAATTACATCCAGCTCTTCGCGCCCCAAGTGTCCGGACTCTCCTGCGTGGGGATTCAGGCCGCATACCAGGATCAATGGGTCGGATAACTTGAAACGTACCCTCAGATCCTGATGCAGCACCTTAATGACGCTGCTTAAGTGTTCCCGGGTGATAAGCGAGCTTACTTTCGCCAGCGGAACGTGGATTGTAACCAGCGCAACGCGCAATCCAGGGCATGTCAGCATCATGACTGGCTGTGGGCTGCCACTGCGTTGCGCGAGAAACTCAGTGTGGCCGGTGAAGGCTATTCCGGCATCGTTGATTACGCCCTTGTGGACGGGTCCGGTGACCAGTGCGTCAAATTCTCCGCGGATGCAACCATCGACGGCTATCTCGAGAGTCTTGAGGACGTAGCGAGCGTTGGCGATGTTAAGATGCCCTGGTTCTGCCGGTTGCGCCATGTCGACCGGAACGATGAACCGACGCGGTTTGGTTCCTGGTTGTCCGTTCCATGAATCAAAATGAATGCTCAATCCGAGGCGTGCGGCGCGTTGCACGAGGACCTGTGGGTCGCAAATAAGGACTTCGTGGGTGACGGGAGGCGACTGGGCCAGCATGACGCAGAGGTCTGGCCCAATACCCGCGGGCTCGCCGGGTGTGATCGCCAGGACAGGAGGTCTATCCACAGTCCACTGGCGCCTGTATGCAACCAGGCCGGCGTTCAGTCGAGATTCTTGTTAAGGTATTCAACATAGGCGTCGTCACGCAGCTCCCGCACCCACTGATCGTATCGTTCGTCTTCCTTGCGTGCCCGTATCTGTTCGCGCGCGCTCGCTTCATTCTTCTCGTTGGTAACGTCCTTGACTCTTCGTCCCAGTACCTGAATCAAATGATAACCATAGGGCGTCCGAACCGGCTCGCTTACCTCATTGACCTTGAGGGCGTTCATGGCTTTTTCGAATTCCGGAACCAGCTGGCCCGGACTGACCCAGCCAAGATCGCCGCCGCTGGAGGCCGAACCAGGGTCCTGGGAGTTTGCCCGGGCGAGGGCGGCAAAATCGTCCCCATTGACGATACGCTCGCGCAGTTGCTCAATCCGTTTGAGCGCTTCCGCCGGGGATGTTAGATCGTCGATGCGGATAAGTATATGCCGAACGTGGGTCTGGGTGATGGTCTGGACTTGATTGCTTCCGCGAATCGAATTGAGCTTGAGAATGTGAAAACCGTTTGGACTTTGCAGAACGTTGCTAATGTCACCGGGTTTCATGTTTTTCAGGGCATCGACAAACAATTGCGGCAGCTGACCGGCCTTTTTCCACCCCAGGTTGCCGCCTTCGAGGGCGTTGTGCCCCTGCGATTCGCCAATAGCCGCCTGCTCGAAGCTTTCGCCTGCGCGCAATTTCGTCAGCAATTCTTCGGCTTTGAGCCGCGCCTTTTGGACGACGTCCGGAGTGGCGGAGTCAGGAATGGCAATCAGAATGTGGGAAATGTTGTATTCCGTGTCAGCGGCACTTTTGCTCTTGTTGGCCAGGAAGTTGTCGATCTCGCTTTGTGATACCGTGATGCGATCCTTTATTTCCCGGTCAACCAGCTGCTGAATAATGATCTGATTGCGTATTTGCTCGCGAAACTTGGCCGGTTCGATGCCGTCCTTAGCGAGGCTTTTGTATAGAGCTGGCACACTTAGGTGGTTTTGGTCTGCGATGTTCTGCATGGCTGTATCCAGCTGTGCTTTGTCTACCCCTATTTTCAGCTGTTTGGCCACCTGTAGCTGCAAGTGTTCCACAATCAGTCGATCAAGGATCTGTTTGCGCAGAACATCCTCGGAAGGGGCCTGAATGTGCTGGGCGGCGATCCTGCGCTCAATATCCTTGAGGCGGTTGTCAAGT
>JAKBDW010000582.1:0-3438 GCA_021834245.1 Pseudomonadota bacterium | reverse complement strand
CGGGATAACTCTCTTCCGGAAAATGCATCCGGATCAGATCCCAATGCTCGTCGGTCAAGCGCAGCATGCATGGATTTTACCTATGAATTGCCACGTCCAAACGATTTTGAGATGGGTCCTAGCCTACTTCCGCCAGCGGCTAAAATCCGGCTTCCGCTTTTCCAGAAAAGCGTTCGCGCCCTCCAACTGCTCTCCGGTCAGATAATAGTCGGGGGCGACGTTGGCAATCACATCATCCATTGCAGTCAGATCAATCTGCGAATTGAACGAGTATTTGAGTATCTTGAGGCAGGTCGGACTCTTTTCCAGAAGTTCCTTGCACCATTTATCGACTTCGGCATCGAGTTCGGCGTAAGGCACGACAGCGTTTACGAGACCCCATTCGAGCATCTGTTTTGCCGGGTATTGGCGGGTCAGCATCCACATTTCCCGGGCACGCTTATGTCCAATGATATTGATGCTATGGGTGACGTAGTGCCCAGCCGCTGGCGAGCCCACACGTGGCCCCGTCTGCCCGAAGATTGCATGGTCGGCCGCAATCGTAAAGTCGCAAAAATACGCGAGGTGGTTTCCGCTTCCGATCGCGTAACCGTTGACTCTTGCGATAACGGGCTTCGGACAATGCAAAACGAGTCGGTTGAGGCGAAAGTTGAGATCAACGAGCCCGCCTTCGGCTTCCCACTTGACGTCCCCGCCAGAGCAGAAGGATCTTTCTCCGACACCCGTCAAAACGACTACGCCAACTGCGCCGTCGAGACTGGCCTTCCTAATTGCGTCGTCGAGTTCTTTGATGGTCCGTCCATTTACTGCGTTGAGCGCCTTCGGGCGATTTATCGTGATTCGCGCAACCGCATCCTTAACCTCATAAAAGACGTCTTTGTATTCCATAGGCTCCATGCCGCGATCCTTTAAGTCTTCAGTTGGGTAGAACCCGCAAAAGTCGCCAAACAGACACAGCCCACGATCAGACACCCGGTGCCGAGAGAACAATTAACGTTAGCAAACGTGCGTTACGACTGGCGAACGGCGTTCGATAACATAAACATTTTACTGAACCCCTGTCAACATGCCGCATTGCGACTTACCCAAAATCAACGATTTAGCTGCTTCGAAAGGCCATTGGAAAATTTGAATGGAGCTGTTTTTTTTACCGCTAATTGCGCTGGCGTGGATTCGTAATCTCCACCTGAGAGACCCGAAGCTCGTTCGGCAATTTCCTTGGCGGTCCGCTTCAGGAATTCCAGGTCGCGACGGAAGTGTTCGGTTGGGCCCGCTATGTTGAGGGCAGCCACGCAACGACCTTCGGCGTCGAGTACCGGGACCGCGACCGATGCCAGTCCTTTTATATAAGCATCCAGCGAGTAAGATATACGCTCGGTGCGAATCTTCTCGAGTTCGCGGCTGAGGGACGCGCGCGTGATCGGTACGGCAGTCTTCGCTTTGAAAGTAGCCGACGCGAGGTAAGCATCCCGCCACTGCTTATCGGCATAGGCGAGCAATAGCCGCCCCGCGGTAGTGGCGTACAGCACTCGTATCGTGCCAACCGGAACTTGGTATCGCACGGGATGCGGGCTGTCGATGATCTCCACGTACATGATTACGCCCTCCATCCGATTCATTACGCCCAACAGTACGGTCTCTCCTGTGCGGCGGGACAACTCCTCCATGAAGGGTCGAATCAGCTTCGGGAAATTCCATGCCGCCAGAACCCTTGCGGACAGACTGAAAATTGACGGTCCGAGCTCATAGTTCCCATTGCCGTGGGATAAGTAACCCTCGGCAACCAGCGGTCTCAGCAAGTTCAGGAGACTGCTCTTCGGCGTATTCAACGCGACGTTGAGTTCGGCCAACGACATTCCTTCCGGCGTCCGTGACAGAAGCCGAAACAACGCAAGTAGCCGCGTCAATGAGCGCGGACCCGTGAAATCCCGTTCGACCACGGCCTTTGTTTCCTTCTTCACCATGCTCTTTCTCCCATTGTTTGAGCTCCGTTAAATTACTAGGACCCATCTCAAAATCGTTTGGACGTGGCAATTCATAGGTAAAATCCATGCATGCTGCGCTTGACCGACGAGCATTGGGATCTGATCCGGATGCATTTTCCGGAAGAGAGTTATCCCGGCGACCGCCCTGGCCGCAAGCCGGTCCCCGCGCGCAAGGTGCTCGAGGCGGTGCTGTGGATCCTGAACAGTGGTGCACAGTGGCACATGCTTCTGCAATGCTATCCGAACTACAAGACAGTTCATCGCCGATTTCAGAAGTGGTGCGAGAACGAGGTGATTCGCGCAGCACTGACGAATCTGGCCACTGCTTTGCGCGAACAAGGGGCGGTCGACGAATCGGAGTGCTATATCGACGCCACGTTCGCATCGGCCAAGGGCGGAGGCGACGAGATTGGACCGACGAAGCGCGGAAAGGGCGTGAAAGTCATGGCGATCGTGGATCGTCACGGCTTGCCTCTCGCGGTCACGACACATTCGGTCAATCATCACGAGGTCACGTTGCTTCAGCTGACGTTCGACTTCTACATGATCGAGGCGCGGCCAGAGAATCTGATTGGTGATCGCGCGTACGACAGCGACAAACTGGATGCAGAGTTGCACGAGCACGGCACCGAGATGATAGCGCCGCACCGATCTAATCGCGTTCGCAAGGCGACGCCGGACAGCCGGAGGCTGCGCCGTTACGAGCGGCGTTGGATCGTCGAGCGGTTCTTTGCCCGGATTCAGCGGCAACGTCGGCTCCTGGTTCGATGGGAATATCACCCGACCCATTTCCTCGGTTTCGTGCAGCTCGCGGCTCTATACATTTTGCTCAAGCGGTTTTGAGACAGGTTCTAAACACAACGTCTTAAGTAATGCCGGATAGTCGAAGCAGCACTTTGTTGGGCCGGCGCCAGCGATCGAAGCAAGCGCTGACGGCTTTCAGCACTTCTGGCGACGTGGCGAAGTAGCGATTGTGAGTGGCCAGGCGCCGAGCCAGCTTCCACACTCTCTCGATCGGAGGCAGTTGCGTGCTGTAGGGCGGCAGGAACAGCAGGCGCAGCTGTCGAGCGTGGCGCCGCAGGAAGTCGGCCAGGACCATTGGGTGATGATATCGAGCATTGTCGAGTACGACGATCATGCGGCGTCCGGGCGTTTGCTAGCGCAGCAGAGGCCGCAGGAAAGCCCTGAAGGTCGCCGCGTTGAAGATGGGGCACATCATTCGTATGAACTGTCCGGTATCCGGGCTGACTGTCCCAAAGCAGGATATCGATTTGCGAGTCGGCGCTTGCCGCAGAACCGGGTCCTTGATTTCGGGCGGCACCCACATGCGGCAGCGAGAACCGTGTTGCTGGAAATGACATTCACCCAGGCTCCACAGTTCGACGTCGGGACGACGGGCCAGACGCCGGAGTTCCTTTTACTGCCGCAACTTTCAGCGGATCGGACTGGGCGA
>JAKBDW010000056.1:0-3440 GCA_021834245.1 Pseudomonadota bacterium | reverse complement strand
GCCAACAATGGCGATTTTTCGGCCGTGCGTCGCGGCGAGATCGGTGGCGATGCGCAGGCGATGGATCGACGAGGAAAAGCAGCTGAAAAAGAGCCGCTGCTTTGTGCGCGCAAATACTTCGTCCAGCGCCGGACGAACCGCGCGCTCGCTGGGAGTGTGCCCGTGCCGATCCACGTTGGTAGAGTCCTGCAAGAATGCCAGCACGCCGCGTTTTCCATACTCGGCGAAGGCATGCAGATCGAAGGGCTGTCCATCCGGCGGGGTCAGATCGATTTTGAAATCGCCAGAATGAATGACGATCCCGGCCGGCGTTTCGATCGCCAGCGCTACACAATCCACCAGGCTATGGGTCACGCGAATCGGCGTGATCTTAAAGATGCCCAGCGAAAAGGCCTCGCCGGGTATCATCTCGATCAAATCCGCATCGTCGAGCAGTCCGTGCTCTTCCAGCTTGCCCTCAACGTAGGCCAGGGTGAATTCGGTGCCGTAGACAGGCACCTGCAGTTCAGACAGAATCCACGGCAATCCGCCGATGTGGTCCTCATGCCCATGCGTCAGAACAATGCCGCGCACCCGCTCGCGGTTTTCAATCAGGTAAGTAATATCCGGCACAACAACGTCAACGCCGAGCAATTCCTCGTCGGGAAACATCAAACCTGCGTCAATGACAAAGATGTCGTCTTGCCAGCGAATTGCCATGCAATTCTTGCCGAATTCGCCGAGGCCACCAAGGGGAATAATCTGTAACTTGCCGTCAATCATAGGAAAGTCGATGCTAGCACGTTCTGGACCATGATTTCACCGCGAGGCCCGTTCCGGCATCGTACGACGAAAATTGCATCTGGAAATTGAATGCCGAATCATACCTTCTCAGAGGGAGAATTCTGCCATGGAAGCTCGTCTGGATTACACCAAGGCTTCGCCGGAAGCCTATAAAGCGATGTTGCAAATGGAAGGCGTCGTGCGCCGCAGCGGCATCGATCCCAAGCTGCTGGAGCTGATGAAGATTCGATCCTCCCAGTTGAACGGCTGCGCCTACTGCATCGACATGCACACCAAAGACGCGCGCTTCAAAGGCGAGACAGAGCAACGAATTTATTCTCTGGACGCATGGCGCGAGACGCCTTTTTACACCGACAAGGAACGAGCTGCCCTGGCCTGGACAGAGGCCATTACAAACATCCAGACTGGACACGCACCCGAAGCGGTCTACCAGGAACTGAGCCGGAATTTCAGTGAACAGGAGCGAGTGAACATTACTCTCGCGATCACGACAATTAATGCGTGGAACCGCATCGCCATCGGCTTTCGGGTGGTTCCGGGCACTTATCAGCCGAACGCGCCCCGCTGAGCGTTAGCGGACCCGATCTGCTCTGAGAAACGTGTCGATATAAATCGGCTGTCAGACACGAAAGAGCTCCCAAGCTGCACATTCCATGTGATATAAAAGCGCCCAGCACTGGTTTGTCTTTGGCTGGGGGGCCAAAACGCATCCATGCGCGCACCGCGGTTGATTTCTACCTGCTTTCTCCTGTCACTTTTTCTGGGCTCGTTTGGGCCCTGTGCGCACGCCCAGACGCAGGTCACGTTGGGCAATGCATCCACACCGCTAAACGGCCCATGGAAGTTCCGCACCGGCGACAATCTGGAATGGGCACAGCCGGAGTTCGACGACTCCGGGTGGGCAACGATGGACCTGACCTCGCCGCCGGGATCATTCGATCCAATCCTTGGCAGCAGCGGCTATTTGCCCGGATGGACGGCGCGCGGCTACAAGGGATACTCCGGCTATGCCTGGTACCGCCTGACAACCAACGTGCAGGATGGGCAAACCCGGCTCGCGATCAAGCTGCCCGACGATGTCGATGACGCCTACCAGGTGTATGTGAACGGCCAGCGTATTGCTGAGTTTGGCCGGTTCACCGCGCGCGGTGTCACCGCGTATTTTAGCCAGCCGCGGGCCTTTCTGCTCCCGGAGAATTTCCACGGCGGCCCGGTGACTTTCGCCATCCGCATGTGGATGGGCGCTTTCACGCCGCTGGTGGACCCTGACTCCGGCGGATTGCATGGGCCACCGGTGCTGGGCCGGGCTTCCGCCATCAGTGGCTTGCTCCAGTTGGATTGGTATGTCATAGACCGTGGAAACTATAGCCCTATGTTTCAGGGTGCAATTTTGCTGCTGGCCCTGCTGGTTGCTTTCGGCCTTTTCTGGCTGGACCGTAAGGAACCGGCCTATTTCTGGCTCGGACTAGCGTGCGCGGTCATGCTCTCCCTTGTTGTGTTGGGCATGGTGGCAACCTACACCACTTGGATAGGCGGAAATACATTGTTTTTACTTGAGGATTCAATCCTGATACCAGCAACCCTCGGTTTGTGGGTACTGTTCTGGGCATATTGGTTTCGACTGGGTCAGATGGCCCGTCTGCATCGCGTGGTCTGGGGACTGGTAGTGATATTGGCCATCGCCACGGCAATGCTGCGGGCTCCGCTTTATGGCAGCCTGGTTCCCGTCCATGCCAGCGTTTGGCTTACACCGCTGGTTCTCGTTTTGAAGCTGATACTGGGTGCTCTTCTGATCTGGGTGACGGTCCTTGGCATTCGCAAGGACCGGGCGGAGGGATGGCTGGCTCTTCCCGCCGTCCTTCTGGTGATTGTGTCGCGATATTCCGAAGATCTGGCGGTCTTGCACGTACCCCTCGCTATCTATCCTTTTGGAGTCGGGATAGGTGTGAACACACTCGCTACTGTCCTGTCGCTGGCCATCATCACCGTGCTGCTGCTGCGGCGGTTTCTGCGCGGGCAGCACGAACGTGAGCAGTTCCGGATGGAGATGGAGCAGGCCCGGCAGGTGCAGCAGATGCTGATTCCGGAGGCGCTGCCGGTGATCCCCGGGTTTACGCTTGAGAGCGAATACCGCCCCACTCGCCGTGTCGGGGGCGACTTCTTCCAGATCCTCGCGCATCCCACCGATGAAAGCGTTTTGATTGTTGTCGGGGATGTGGCTGGCCATGGCCTGCAGGCTGCCATGCTGGTCTCTTTACTGGTGGGCGCCATCCGCAACCAAGCGGATACAAGCTTTGATCCACTGAGCCTGTTGCAGTCCCTGAATCGCCGATTGCTCGGACGCGGCCACGCCAACGCGACATGCCTGGCGCTGCATATTGCGCCGGACGGTGCGGTGACATTGGCCAACGCCGGACATTTGCCGCCGTATGTGAATGGCAGGGAGATGTCGATGGAAGGTGCGCTGCCTTTGGGAACGGCAGAGGGCGCGGAGTTCGCTGTGATGCGCTTTCAATTAGCGCCCGGTGATCGGCTGACGTTTGTTTCCGATGGCGTGGTCGAAGCCACCAACGAGAAGAGGGAACTGTTCGGCTTCGCACGCACTCAGGAAATCAGCCATCAACCCGCCGCGACGATCGCGGCGACGGCGCAGAAGT
>JAKBDW010000009.1:0-3447 GCA_021834245.1 Pseudomonadota bacterium | reverse complement strand
CGTTAATCAGATGAGACGCGCGAACGACTTGAACGAAAGGCCCCTTCACTGGGGCCTTTCCGTTTCAGATGGAAATCAGATGCTTCATTTCAATTCGGATGTGCAACTCGCACAGCGTGTAGCTTTGATGTTGACCATCGAGCAGCAGTAGGGACATTCCTTGGTCGTCGCCGCCGTCGGCTTCTCCAGCTTCTGCTGCATGCGTTGCATGGTGCGAATCAATAGGAACACAGAGAAGGCCACGATGACGAAGCTGATAACCGTGTTGATGAAGAGCCCGTAGTTGAGGGTCACGGCCCCCGCGGCATGCGCCTCCGCAAGGGAGGCATAAGGGCCGACTGCTTTACTTCCCTGTTTGAGTACTACGAATAGGTTGGAGAAATCCACGTTGCCGAGTAACATACCGATAGGGGGCATAATCACGTCGTCGACCAAAGACTTCACAATCGCGCCGAAGGCCGCGCCGATGATGATACCTACCGCCATGTCGACTACGTTGCCCCGCATGGCAAAGTCACGGAATTCTTTAAGCATGACGACACTCCCCATGGCATGCGGCATGCGCCGCCATACCCCTGAAGCATAGCACTCGCCCCAGCCGACAGACCGAAAGATGTCGGCTAGAATGCTTAGCATGGACGAATCGGACACCGAACCAGGCGGCGCGCGCGCCACACAGCAGGGAGTGACGGGCCTTCTCCTCACCAACTTGGGCACACCCGACGCGCCTGAACCTGAGGCCCTGCGCCGTTACCTGGCGGAGTTTCTTTCGGACCCCAAGGTTGTCAAGCTGCCGCGGCTGCTTTGGCTGCCGATCCTTTACGGCATCGTGCTGCGCACGCGACCTGTAAAATCCGCCGAGGCCTATGCACGTATCTGGGGCAAGCGTGGCTCACCGCTGCTTGCCAACACTCTAAACCTTGCTGATCGACTTGAAGGCATATTGCGCACTGAACTGGGCCCCAAGTTCAACCTCGCTGTCGGCATGCGGTATGGCAACCCGTCCCTAGGCTCTGCGCTCGCCACCTTGAAGGAGGCCGGTGTCGCAAGGCTCCTCGTGCTGCCGCTTTATCCTCAATACGCCGAAGCCACCACCGGCTCCACCGAAGTCGCGATACGCGAGACCTTGCGATGCCTACGCTGGGCGCCATCCCAGGCCATGGTGCGCAACTATTATGCTGACCCTGCCTACATCGCGGCGTTGGCCGAAAGCGTGCGCGAGCACTGGGAGGCCCGCGGTCATGGCGAGCGGCTCATCGTTTCCTTCCATGGCATCCCCAAGAAGGTGTCCGAATCCGGTGATCCTTACGCAGGCCAATGCGCCGTTACCGCAAAACTTCTTGCAGCAGAACTTGGTCTGGCCGATAGCAGCTGGCAGCTTGCCTTTCAATCCCGTTTCGGTCCGGCGGAATGGCTTAAGCCGTACACCGATGTCACCCTGAAAACCTATGCCTCAAAGGGCATCCGCAACGTGGATGTGATCTGCCCCGGCTTCCCGGCCGATTGCCTCGAAACCCTGGAAGAGATCGCGTTACGCTATACCGAAATCTTCCGAGAAGCCGGCGGCAATGATCTGCGCTACGTTCCCGCGCTCAACGACCGCGAGTACCACGTGCAGGCGCTCGCGAGGCTCGTGATTGGCCTCGTGCGCAAAGCCTGAAGATGCTGGGCGACTTCCTGGAGTTCAGTCTCAGCACAACAGACATCCTCATATCCATGGAGTTTTACCGGAAGCTTGGTTTCCGAGAGACCACGACTGGTGCTAGCTGGAAACATCCGTATGCCGTATTCAGTGATGGCCATATCCACATCGGCCTGCATCTGCGTGAGCGCCTGGCGCCGTCACTGAGTTTCGTGCTACCGGATCTGCGTCGGCGACTGGAGGATTTCGAGGCCCTGGGGATAGAGTTTGCCTACACCAGCATCGAGCTGCACCAATTCAACCACGCTGCTTTCGAGGACCCGGACGGCAGCTTAGTGACCTTGCTCGAGGCTCGTACCTTTTCTCCCTTGCACGAATCCCAAGTCGATTCCTCCCTCTGTGGCTATTTCCTGGAATACCGCCTCCCTGTACACGACCCAGTAACCAGCGCGCACTTCTGGGAAGCCCTCGGGCTCATCGTGGCCACGACGGAGGAGGCTGGTTACCCGCAGGCGTCCTGGGGCGGAATCAATTTGGGGTTACAGCGGACCGGGCGTAACGTCCGCCCCACACTTGTGTTCGCTAATCCAAATCTTAAGAAGACTGAAGCGCTACTGGAGATGCGCGGTCTGCTGATGCAACAAGATAGGGAAGGACTGCGTCTCGCCACAACGGAAGGTGTTGACCTATTGCTCCTGCCCGAATAAATAGTCGACCTAGAAAGTGAGGACAGCGGATGAACGAGGATCTTGGCCATCTGTTAGGAATCGTACTTACCTTCGGGCTGGTGCTGCTTTTCATCTATCGCCGCTTCCGGCGCAACTTCGGGCCTCAACCCCTGTATCGAAGGCGCCTCAAGTTCCGCATATGGCTGCTTGGAATCATGGGTGTGCTGCTGTTGATTCCGACGTTATTCTCTACCCAAGGTCTCATCGCCACGGCGACGGGTGTCGGAGTCGGCGTGGCGCTAGCCATCTGGGCCGCCGAACACACCCGTTTCGAGAAACATGACGGGAGACTCTTCTACATCCCCCATACTAACGCTGGCATAGTGGTGACCGCCCTGTTTATCGGCCGTATCCTCTACCGCGTAGCCGTCATATCTCATGATGCCTACTCGATGATAGGTATCAATGCCGCCTTCGTCTCACCGGGTGACTTCGGCGGTTTAACCGCCATCTACCACAATCCTCTGACCCGCTGCGTGTTCTACATCCTGGCGGGTTACTACTGTTATTACTACCGGTACATACTGCACGAGGCCGAGCACTTGAAACCTGAGGATTGGGAAAGGCCACGGCCGCTGCCCGTCGAGAGCGGTAACATTCGCTAGTAATTGCTCAGCAAAAATTGAGCGTCCGAGTCCATCGGTATCTGTAAGTGAAAGAAATCCACACGCCGGTGGTAGCGCCGGCTCTCGGCACGAGCCGAAAGTTCTGGGGAAACTAACTCAATCAATCCAGACAAGTGACGCCGAGCGAAAAATCTAGCATTCGATCCAGATAGTCCATGTCGTTGACGACCTGTCACTCTCCTTAATCTAGGTTACGACCCTCTGCTAACAGGTGAGTCGATCTATACAATTCTGCGGGTTGATGTTGTCGGCGCGAGACTTGCCCACATTCACCGCAACTACCTAGACGCTTTCGAACGGTTTGGGAGTTTGGAAAATCTGTGAACCAAGAATTGAAAAACCCTCAGCAGGTAGCACAACATTAGTGCTACGTCCTGAGAATTATCGTGACAGTATTCGCCGTCCCATTTGATAATGTTGCAAATGTATTTATGTGCTTAAGTGATTAGTA
>JAKBDW010000577.1:1425-3449 GCA_021834245.1 Pseudomonadota bacterium | reverse complement strand
ACGGTGAGGCGTTTGAAATTCCTATCCCGAGCAATTTGCGCGGCACTGTGCGCGAGGTGTTCTTTCTGCCACACCCCGTTGCGGAGGTCTTTTGGGCGCCAATGCGGGCGCCAGGCTATTTCTCCCAGAGCAGTTTGTTGATCCACCGGATCAGCGCGATTGAAAGCTTCTTGCGCCGCGCCCATCGTGTCCTCCTGACGCTCTGGTCATTGCGGGCAAGCAGCACCGAGGGGCGTGCTGGCCTGAGTTGGCGTGGCGCGGTGATCAACCTTCACGCCACGTATCTCAAGACAGCCAGGCTTCAAATTCAGCGTTATCGCGGCCATGATTACACCGAATTCATGGCGCGCCATGACGTAATCAGGCAGGCCGACTGGGATGCATTGCATGCCCCGCTGAGCAAGGCGCAGCGGCAGCCACTGATCAGCCTGGTGATGCACGTGCGCGACTCGAAGGCAGCACTGCTTGCTGGCACGCTAGCGTCGATTGAGGCCCAAGCCTATCGCCATTGGGAACTTGTGGTAATGGTCGACAAGGCCACGCCTGCTGATTCGCGTGCCCTGTTACGCCGCGCGCAGAGCAGGGACGCACGCATCGGAGTCATCGAGTGCGACGATCAGGACGATGTGGCGACGAGCCTGAACGCCGCGTTGAGCCGGGCCAACGGCCGGTTTTTCGCCGTTGTGGGTCAGCACGATTTGCTCCCCACCCATGCGTTGCTGCGCATGGGTGGGGCGGCTCATGCTTGCCCTGGTGCTGTCGTGGTGTACGCGGATCACGACTTCGTCAATGCCAAGGGACATCGCCGCGCACCACATTTCAAGCCCGACTGGAATCCCGACTTTTTCACGGCCTATGACTACATGGCCAACCTGCGTCTATGGAACACCGAAACGGCGCGCGCTTTAGGCGGATTTCGCGCGGGTTTTGATGGCGCCGAGCTTTACGACTTGACCTTGCGGTGTGTCGCGATCAGCACCCCTGAGCAAATCGTTCATATCCCGCGGGTTCTGTACCACCGAAGAGGGGTGGACGGGGAAGCCACGACACCATCTTTGGATGTTCCGGGGCCGCAGGCACACGATTCGGGCCTGCGGGCCCTCGCCGACCATTTCGGAAGAACCGGGGCCACCGTGGAAAGCGGCGCGATGCCCGGGATTTATCGCGTCCGGCACCCAATCCCTGACCCCAACCCGCTGGTCAGCATCATCATCCCGACCAAAGACAAACTCGAAGTACTCAAAGCCTGTGTGGAAAGCATCGAGCAAGGCACGGACTACCCCAATTGGGAAATTCTCATTGTGGATAACGGGTCAAGAGAGCAGCAAACCATTGAATGGCTGACTCAAATCCAAGGGGACGCAAGAGTCCGGGTGATCGACTACCCGAATGCCTTCAATTACTCAGCCATTAACAACTTTGCCGTGGGGCATGCGAGAGGCACGGTTCTTCTTTTATTGAACAACGATATTGAGGTGATCAACCACGATTGGCTGACTGAAATGGTTGGCCACGCCCTACGGCCCCATGTTGGAGCGGTCGGCGCGAAATTGCTCTATCCCAATGGCATGGTCCAGCACGCTGGCGTGGTGCTGGGTATCGGCGGTGTTGCCGGCCACGTGCACCGCTACCTCGGGGGTTCTGAACCTGGGTACGCGCTTCGTGCGGTGTCGACGCAGAACTATTCAGTCGTGACCGCCGCATGCCTTGCCGTACGCAAAGAGGTTTACCTCGCAGTCGGGGGGCTTGATCCGGTGAACCTGAAGATTGCGTTCAATGATGTTGACTTTTGCCTTAAGCTGGTCAAAGCCGGCTATCGAAATGTCTTTACACCCTATGCCCTGCTCTACCACCACGAATCCCTAAGCCGCGGCCATGACGACACCCCGCAGAAAAAAGCCATCTTCGAGCAGGAATTCGGGTACATGAAAAGCTTCTGGGGCAAGATCGCCGACCCAGCCTACAACCCCAACCTTAGCCTTGAATTTGAGGATTTTTCGCTGCGACGCTCGTAAGAGATGCTC
>JAKBDW010000577.1:0-1415 GCA_021834245.1 Pseudomonadota bacterium | reverse complement strand
AGGGGTGGCTCGGGCTTCGAATGGCCCAAACGCCGTCTCCGGAGCAGGCGCTCAATGGAGCGAAGAGGCGCACTCATTTTCCAGCTCACCGATTGGCGCAAAGTGTCGATCTCAGTGCGCAGGGCGAGCAAGGCATCATCCGATCGTTTTCTCGACTCTTCGCGTCCTAAAACAAGTTCATGAATGCGCGCGTCCAGGCTCGCGATAGTCCGGTCTCGCTCGGTAATGGCTTTGTCCAACCCAGTGATCTGCTCATTGTGCAGTGCGGCCGTTTGATGTAACTCGCCTATCTTTCCGTCGCGCTCAACCAGCGCCTGTTGCGACTCGCTCATCTGTCTTTCGCGCTCGGTCATGGCTTTCTGCAAGTCATCGATCAATCCGTCACGGCCGACAACAATCTGCTGGAGCTCGCCGAGCTGCGCATCTCGCTCGGCCACGGTCTGCTGGGACGCTTGGAGTTGCGTGTCATGCGCTTCCAGTTCCTGTCTCAACTCGCTGATCTGCCCTTCCCTCGCTGCCACGACGCTTTGCAGCGTCTCGATCAGACCCTCGCCCTTGGCAATGGTCTCCTCGCACTGCGCCATCCGTGCGTCACGTTCAGCCACCGTCTGATGCAATGCCCGAATCTGCGCGTCGTGCTCGTCCAACTGCTCGCGGGCCACGACGAGCTGACTTTCCCCTGCGGCCACAAGGCCCTGCAACGTGTTGATTCGAGCGTCACGCTCGGCTACCGCCTGCTGCAACTGGGCAGCCTGCGCATCGCGTTCGGCCAGAATTTTTTGGCACGTCACGGTCTCCGCTTCACGCTCTGCGACAGCGATCTGGAGTGCGCTGATCTGACCGTTGCGCGTCTCCGCCGCCTGCTTCCATTCTTCGCTCTGTGCTTCACGCTCAGCCATGAGGCTTTGCAGCACTGCAATCTGTCCATCCCGTTCAACAACAACTTGCCGCGCCGCTCCAGACTCGGCCTCAAGCTCCCGCGCACTACGCTGGAGTCCGTTGATCTGCTCGTCGAGTTCCATCTGTGCGCTTTGCAACGCGCCGATCTGCGCATCACGCTCAAGCAGCCCCTGCTGCAGCTGGTCGCCATGCACCTCCTGCTCCGCGACTTTTTGTTGAAGCGAGCCAATCAGGCTGTCGCGTTCACCAATCTCCTGCTGCAGGGGACCGATATGTGATTCAAGTTCGGCCGCAGCCTGCTTCAACTGTTGGTTCTGGCTTTCAAGTTCGGTTAGCGTTTGCTGCAACGCATCGTTCCTGCAGCAACTCTCCCCAAGCGCCTGTTGTGCTTCTGCGGTCTGCAGGTCATGTTCCGCCAGGATTCGCCGACATTCGTCAAACTCAATGTCTCGCGCGATGGCGCCCTGCTCCAACCTGGCGATCTCGTCGTCGCGCCCCGCGACCATCTGCCGCAG
>JAKBDW010000014.1:0-3455 GCA_021834245.1 Pseudomonadota bacterium | reverse complement strand
CGAGCCTGCAAGCACCAAGCGCACCTTGCCGCGAACCACCGCGGGGAGTCGTGCATAAGCTTCGAGCAGCAAACCGATGTGCTTGCGCGGATCGTCAAGGCGCGCGACGCACAGGATGTAGGGTTCTCGCTGTGGCGTGCGCCGGCTCGATGGTCGAAACAACTCGGTGTTCACGCCGGGAGGGGCGAGACACAGATCGACATCGCGGTCCGCATTGAGCTTGTGCGCATAATCGAGCATCCACGGATTCATGACCTGGATCGCATCAACCTGACTCAGGGCGCGGTCGTCCAGAAAGTCCGTCATCGCCGTCATGCGCCTGCGCCACCGGGCTGAAAGCCCGCGTGGGTGGGTGTCGCGCATATGACGCTCGATACGCGCTCGGGTAGCCACATGTACTGAGATCGGCTTTCCGAGGCCCAGGACAGCATTGGCCCAGGCCGGCGAGCCGCAGACCACCTGAATCAGGTCGCAGCCCGCCAATACCGCTCGCAAGGCCTTGCGCGGGCGATAGCGCATGAACTCGATCTCGGCCATCCATGTACCGACATGGGTGTAGGGACGGCCACACCAATCGCCAATGAAGGATTGCACACCGCGCCAACTGCGCGGATCCCGCAACCGAACGCTGCTCCTGTCCCTGGACCACATCGCGAGCGAAAAACACCGCAAGTCGTAGGCACCTGTGCGTTCGATGCCGCGTGCAATGAAGTCCGCCACGGCACGCACGCCACCGCCTTCGACCAGCGCGGGCACGACCAGCGCGATGACTGGGCGTCGCGCAACGGAAAGATGTCTCTGCGCGGCGTTACCGTTCATTTCGCTCGCCAGCGAAAAGTGACCGCAAATGGGCCGTGACCTCGGCGGCTCGTGCTTCGATCGAATATGCCGGCACGGCCCGCCGCTGTGCCGCGCTCGCCATGGCGCAGCGTTCGTCGAGACGTTCCAGGTAGTGCAGGATCTTGCGGGCCAGTTCGCAGCCATCGTCGAACATCGGCACCTCGGTGGCCTCGTCATACAGGGTCTGCACAAATGGCGTGCGGCGATGAATGAAGAAACAGCCTGCTGCAGCCAGTTCGTAGGTCCGCGTGGTGTCCTCGTCACCGGGTTGCTGCTGCCCGCGAATGACCACATCGCGATGCACCGGGGCGATGCAGATGGCACCGCTGCGGATCAAATCGACATAGGCGCGGCCGTACGCGGGGCCAAGAAACGTCCAGTCCGCAGGAAGCGTTGCACGGCTGCGCTCCCAGTAGGCACCTGCGACGCAGACTCGCAGTCGGTGCTCTCCCAGCGCCGCGGCAAACTCGCGCAACATCTGCGCGTATTGCTCGCGCCAGGCGGCGACCAGAACCACGTCGTAGCGACCGGCAGGAGCAGGAGCCGGAGCGTAGTGCACATGCAGGTCATAGCCATGCGGTACGAACACGCAACGATTGCGGTAGCCGTAGAGCGGGATCCAAAGTACGGGATGGAACGGCTTGGTCGAGATCACCAGATCGTATTCACCCATCGCCTGGCGATGCAGGTCCCCGTATGCATGCGGCGAGTAGTCGGGATAAATGTTTACCCGCGGAGCGCCGACTGCCGCAAAAGCGCGCACATCGGCGGGCGAGAGCGACTGACCCTTGTAGACCAGCAGCACATCAGGTCGAAAGCTGCGCGCAGCGGCAAGCAGTTGCCGGCGCTGATCGGCGCGAGTCCATGACGCGATGACACGACGCAACAAGCACAAGGAAACACTCTTCCAGCGAGGATTGAAATGATCCTCGCCAAGTTCGAGCACCTCGGTGTCTTCGCGTTCGGCCAGCGCACGACACAGCGCGCGCGCCGAAGAGCCCTGCCAAGTTTCGCCGAAAAACAGGATGCGCAATCGATGCGTCATGCCGCGGACTCCGTGGTCGCCCACATCCATGCCCGCAGGCCACGTTGTGCGAACAAGGCGGCCAGGCCGGCCCGGACGCCGCAAGCCAGCAGCAGTCCGATCGCGACACCCGTAAGCCCCGCCATGCGCCCCCCCAGGAACACGCCAGCCAGCATTGCCAGCGTGCCGACGATCTCGACCAGTGCCACCTGGAAGGTGCGCCCCAGCGCATAGTTGATCCGCTGCGGCAGATAGCCGATCGCCAGCACGGCATACGCGACGAATCCCACCAGGACAAGAATGCGTGCGCCGTCGCGGAACGCCGGCGCCAGCAACAGTCGCAACAGCCATGGCTCGGCCATACACAGAAGGACAAAGCTGATCGCGAGCACCGCAATGGCATCCCGCAGCCAGCGCCGGCGTACGCGGGCGAGCGCATCCGGATCGGACGCTACAACCGCCCTGTACAACCGAGGACGCAGATAGGTTTCGATCATGCCGCCCAGCATCAAAGCCGGCCTTGCACCGAGGTTCACGGCCGCGACGTAGATGCCCGCGGCAGGCAGCCCAAGCGCCGCGGCAACCACGTAGCGGTCGCCGGTATTGGCCAGCCAGCCGAATACGCCATTGCCCACCAGTGGCCAGCCATAGCTAGCCTGTGCGGCCAGCCAGCGACGACGCACCCGGCCCAACCCCAGATGCCGGTGCACCAGCAGCACGAAGGCAAAGGCGGCAAGCGATGCGCCAAGGGCATAGCCACCCAGGACCGACGCCAACGGTGACCATCCGAGCTGGCGCAGGCCGAGCACCGCAAGCGGGCGCCCCGCCGCATCGATCAGTTGGGCCAGCGCGGTATCACGAAAGAGCGACAGCCCCGTCAGTTGCCCGGCACCGACGGACTTCAGACCTTCGGCCACAAACGCCAGCCCCAGCGCCAGTGCTACAGGCTGCTGCAACCGCCAAGCGCGTTCGGGCCAATGGGACGCCATGATCAACACCAACCAGACGACCAAGGCCGCGGCCAGCACCAACGACACGGTCGAAAACCAGACATCGGCTCGATCCTGAGGCGTTACGGCATCGAGTGTCAGCCGCATGATGCCCTGCCCTCCGACCCCAGCGCTGCAAGCCGAGGCGAGCAGCATCCCGCCATACAGCAAGGAGGCCTTGCCGAACTCTGCGGGTCCGGCTACGAGGCTGATCCAGCGAAAGCCAACCACAGTTATAAATGCCACACCAAGGCTTCCAACCAAAACCCAAATAGGCGCGCTTTGGTAGAGATGGTGTCTATTCAAAGCACAAACCTGTCGCAAAACTTTACGCATCGGCTTGCGCAGAGCGATGGTCGCCAAAACCTATCCGGATTCGATATCCGGACAGTCGGCTTTGATGAGGCAGCAGCTGTCTTAGTTTAGAATAAAAGAATAGTATTATAAGCAAAATAAATACATTCCTTATAAATACAAAAATAGATAACGGGTCTTGTTCAACATTGAAAGCAAGTAGAAAAAGTCCTGCAGGTACAGCGTAATTCAATAGTATGTAACTCTTTCTTTTTCTTATCATCAATAATATACAATTCCCAGCTATT
>JAKBDW010000313.1:0-14044 GCA_021834245.1 Pseudomonadota bacterium | reverse complement strand
GACTGTTTGCCGATCACCGTCAGCACTGTGCAGCTGTCCGGTCCAAAACCCATCTCGTCCGTGTACCCGATAGAGCGGATGACTTCTCGCGCGACCTTGTCGAAATCGATCACCGCGTTGGTCGTGATCTCGCCGGCAAGCACCACCAGGTTATTCTTGACCAGTGTCTCGCAGGCGACGCGCGCGGTTTTGTGCTGCGCAAGCGCGGCATCGAGCACCGCATCCGAAATCTGATCGCAGACTTTGTCCGGATGCCCTTCGGATACCGATTCGGAGGTGAAAAGATAGCTATCAGCCATGGCGGCTCCATCACTCAAGTTGATTCATGGACAGGGGCAAAGTGTACCGAAAGTGAGAAAAAATTGACATGCAATGCCCTCGGGCATGGCGCCCCGTGCCGCATGGCGTCCCGTTGCTTGCCGAATCCGGAGGGTCTTCAACACTGCTCCCAAGGCAGATTATGGTGGCGCCAGCCGCCAACCGAGCTACGGTGATGGTGTTCATCGAGCGCGCCTTCGAAACCTTCCGTGACGTTGTAGATATCCTTGAAACCGGCGTTAACGAGGCAGCGCCCCGCTTCCAGGGAACGGACGCCACTGCGACATATCAAGATGACAGGCACGCGGTTGCCAACTCCGCCGAGGATGGCACGGCGCACCTGGGTGACGAATTCCGGGTTTATCGTCCAGTCGGGTTCGTCGATCCAGGGAATATGGATGCACCCGACTGGATGGCCCACGAACAGGTGCTCCATGAGTGAGCGGGTGTCGATGAAGAGCGCATTGGGATGTGTCTGGAGCAGCTGCCAGGCTTCTGTGGGATGCAGTGACTTTACCGCCTCCATGATGCCCTCCCTGCCGGCAAGGACTGGTCGGCCATTTACCGCGGACTAAGGCATAATATTGCACTGATGCAGCTCACCAATCCATCTATTACGGAAAGCCGACCGCCACGCAGCATTCTGCGCTCCATTGGCAGGGCCATTGGCGACTACGCCATGATTCGCCCCGGCGACCGCTTGCTCTTGGGGCTGTCCGGTGGCAAGGACAGCCTGAGCCTTTTGCAAGCTCTCCTCTACCTGCGCGACAAAGCGCCGGTGCCGTTCACCTTGGCGGCCGCGACCGTCGATCCCCAAATCGAGGGCTTTGACCCCTCCAGACTGCAGCCCTATGTCAGCGCGCTCGGCATACCCTACTACTATCAACGTCAGGCCATCGTCGAGCGGGCCCTTAAGACTATGCGCGGCGATTCCTTTTGCGCCTACTGCGCCCGCATGCGCCGCGGCATTCTCTACGCCACGGCGCGCGAACACGATTGCAATGTGTTGGTGTTGGCGCAGCATCTGGATGATCTGGCGGAGTCGTTTCTGCTCAGTGCATTTCACGGCGGCGATCTGCGCACGATGAAGGCGCATTACGTCAATGACGAGGGTGACCTGCGCATCATTCGCCCGCTTGTCTATGTGCGGGAACGGCAGCTGCGAAACTTCGCCGAAGCTGCTCATCTGCCGGTGATCACCGACAGTTGCCCTGCCTGTTTCCGAATGCCCGGCCAGCGCCAGCATATGAAGGAACTGCTGGCGCAAGAGGAGCGAAACCATCCGCGCCTTTTCGCCAACCTGCTATCGGCGATGCGGCCGCTAATGGTAGCCGAAAATGGAGGCAATCCTCCCACTATCGATCCTTCCAGGGAGCTTGAAGAGGACAATGATGATCACACGCGTGTCGGGCAGCGGTAAAATAGATAGTGTATTCCCACATTGAAGCGAAGAAGGTATTCAGACATTCATGTACGGACAGTTTTTAGCTTGGTGGAGCTTTATATAAATATGCAGGTTGCTTCGCGATGATTGTGTGTTACTAATGAGTACAACACCCATAAAAAAGTCCCATAGTGGGAATACTATGTCACTTCATAACTCCGATCCGCGCTCAAATCACCCGAAGCAGAACGGCCCCTCCACGCAGCCTGAGGGATACCATGCACCTCGTTTCCGAAGCGCATTTCTGCTGCCTCGATACTGGGGAATTTGGCTTGCAATGGGTCTGCTGCGCCTGCTGTCTATTATGCCGCGGCGTGTCCTGGCAATACTTGGGATAATGGTCGGCGATCTTTATAGACTATTGAATGCCAAACGCCGGCGCATTGCTGCCGTCAACATCGAATTGTGTTTCCCGCAACTAAGTGACGCCGATCGCGCACGCCTTGTCCGTCGGCACTTCCGTCTTTTCGCACAGTGCCTTCTCGACTTCCCGCTGCTTTGGTTCGGGAACCCAAAACGAATCCGCAAGCAGGTGCGCATTCACGGCCTTGAGAATTACGACATACCCTTTTCCCGCGGTCGAAAAATAATCATCCTGACGGCGCATTTTGTGGCGCTGGAGTTCGGTGCCGCAGCCCTGTCCGCGCGTTTTCCGCTGCTGGGAATGATCAAGCCACTGAGCAACCCGCTGGTCGATTGGTTTATCGCACATGGTCGCAAGCGTTTCGATCCACGCGGGCGGCTATTGCTGCGTGAACAGGGTCTGCGACCCATCATCCGCGAGATTCGCTCGGGCCTCGGGTTCTACTACCTGCCGGACGAAGATTTTGGCGCCGAGAAATCGACTTTCGTGCCGTTTTTTGCAACCCAGGTTGCGCGCCTGACAGCGCTCGGCCGCCTGGCGCAGCTGAGTGACGCCGTTGTCATCCCCTGTTTCACCTATCGCTTGCCCAATGGCCAGGGGTACGAGGTGCGCATCGAACCGCCGTTGGAAGGATTTCCCAGCGGGGATGTGATCGCCGATACGCAACGCATGAACGCGGAACTGGAAAAGCATATCGCGCTTGCGCCAGAGCAATACATGTGGACTTTCAAATACTTTAAAACCCGCCCCGGCGGGGCGGCTTCGCCCTATGAGCAGCACTGACTTGCGGGCGGCGCTCATTCAGCCGCGCTTTTGGCTTTCTTGGCCAGCCGCCGGTATCCTGCGGCTCTTAAGCATCGTGCCGCTTCCGCTGTTGTGGATCGTTGGCGCCGCCATCGGCGAGCTAATCGCTTTCATACCGAGCCGTGGCCGGCGAGCCGCCGACATCAACCTGGCCTTGTGCTTTCCTGCGCTCCCTGTCGCTGCGCGGCGACGCCTGCGGCAAGCGATGTACCGGACACTGGCCCAGGCCGGACTGAGCATCGGCATTTCTCTTTGGGGTTCGCGCCGGCGTCTGCAGCGCCTAGTGCACTTCCGTGGCCGCGAATATTACGATGCGGCCCTGGCCGCCGGTCAACATATCATTCTTCTCGCCCCGCATTTCATCGCAATGGACATCGCCGGTCTGCGCTTGTCGCAAGAACGCCCAATGATAAGCATGTACAAGAGTTTCAAGAATCCGGTGTTTGATTACATTTTGCGCCGCGCGCGTTCGCGTTTTGGCGGGCTAATGATCGAGCGCAGTTCCGAATTGCGGCCGCTGGTGCGCCTGTTGCGCAAGGGTCTGCCCTTTTACTATCTTCCGGACCAGGACCCAGGAACGGCAAGCTTCGTCTTCGCACCGTTTTTCGGCATTCCAGCGGCCACCATCACCGCACCTAGCCGCCTGGCACGCCTGGCGAATGCAGTTGTGATTCCGTGTTACACACGCCTGTTGCCCTGGGGGCGCGGCTACGAAGTCATTTTTCACGCGCCGCTGCCCGAATTTCCTTCAGAGGATAGCGTGCGCGATGCAACCTGCCTCAATGCCGCAGTAGAGGAGACCGTGCGCGCACTACCTGAGCAATATTTGTGGACCTACAAGCGCTTTAAGACCAGACCGGAAAATGCGCCAAACCATTATGGCTGACCCGACCGACCTCAAACCGTTGCTCCACCCGCGTTACTGGCCTAGCTGGCTCGTCTATGCGTTTCTGAGAATCATGGCGCTGTTGCCCTTGCCGGTGCTCTGGGCTGCGGGCGGCCTGCTTGGCGAGATCCTGTACCTGTTCCACGGCAAGCGACGCGAAGTCGCGCTTATCAATATTCGGCTTTGCTTTCCGGATCTTCCCGAGCGCGCAAGGCGATCAATGGCGCGCAGCCATTTCCGCGAATTCGTGCGCGCCGCCATGGCAGTGCCAATAGCCTGGTGGGGATCCGTGCGGCGCCTGCAGCGCATTGTGCATTGTCGCGACTGTCACTATTTCGACGACGCGTTGGCTGAAAACCGGCGCATCATCCTGCTGGTGCCGCATTTTGTCGGAGTCGAGATCGGCGGCATGTACCTTGCGAGCGCAGGCGAGCCTCAGTTTGTTGACATGTACAAACGGCCGCGCAACCGTCTGTTCGATTACATGATCTGGAAGGGACGTTGTCGATTTGGCGGTCTGTTGATCGAGCGCTTTGAAGGAATCAAGTCCGCGCTCCGCGGTGTCAAGAAAGGGATGGTGTTTTACTATCTTCCCGATCAGGATCCCGGCAGGGAAGGTTCCGTGTTCGTTCCTTTTTTTGGTGTGCCGGCGGCGACCCTGACCGCGCTCGGGCGGATGGCAGCCATCACGGGGGCGGTGGTCATTCCATGCTTTACTCGGCAGCTGCCGCTCGGTCGCGGCTACGAAGTGATTTTTAAGCCGCCGCTTGAAAATTTTCCCAGTGGTGACGATGTGGCCGATGCGCGGCGCATGAACGCGGAAATAGAAGCCGGTGTACGGGAAATGCCCGCCCAATATTTTTGGGTGCACAAGCGCTTCAAAACCCGACCCGAGGGTCAGCCTAACTATTACTAGATCACCAGTGCAGGATTCGAGTTGGTTAGAGTACCGGCCACAAGATGTAGGACACCGGGCTATTTATTATTACCTGTCCTTCCGCAGGCGCCGAAGAAATACCTTCATCTCCTTCGCAGCCTGCAAATCACCCTTCGCCTCGGCGTTTGCGATACCGCTTTCATACGTATCCATTGCCTGTTGTGTGTGACCGGCCGTCGCGAACGCCTGTCCGAGCAGTTTCCAGGCGGCGGAGTAATGGGCGTCGAATTGCAGCGCCTTTTGCAGATGCTCAATTGCAGCTTGCAACTGCCCATTGTTGAGGTAGGCGTTGCCAAGCCCATAGCGCAGCAGCGCGCCATCCTGGCCGCGCGCCAGCATGGATTCCAGGTTATCGATCAGCGACACGTTGCGTTGAGTTGTGTCTGACGCCAGCCACGTTCATTTCTCCTTATCTTTCCGCACTCCGATTCCAAGGCCCTTGAGCTTGCGGTACAGGTGCGTGCGTTCCATTTCCACAATATTTGCAACTTCCCCAACATTGCCGTCGGTGCGCTCCAGGTGATGCAAAAGATAGGCGCGTTCGAAGCGGTCACGCGCCTGGCGCAGTGGCATATCGAATAGCGACTCTGGAAACGCTTCCGACGCAGGGCGCTTCAATTGACGCAGTGCTTGGCGCACATCGCTCTGGCTGATATCGCCCCTCTTTTTCTGAAACAGCAGACCGCGCACCAGCATCTTGAGTTCGGCCACGTTCCCTGGCCAGTTGTGATTGCGCAGGGCATTGAGCGCTGCGGTCGAGAACTTGCGGTAGGGCAGCTGTTCGCTTTCAACACTCCAGTGCACGAATTGATCGATGAGCTCCGGCACGTCTTCTCGGTGTTCGCGCAGTGATGGAATGTACAGGCGGGCAAGACCGAGCTGGTGCCATAGCTCTTCGTCAAACCGTCCGCTGACTACCGCGGGCTCCAGATTCCGGCTGCTGCTGGCCATTATGCGGACATTGCATGCTATCTGGCTGGTCGAGCCAACAGGACAAAAATATCCTTGTTCGAGAACATTGCGCAGCGCGTGCTGGTTCGCGAAGTCCATATCTCCGATTTCCTCGAGCAGCAACGTACCACCCCGCGCCTGTTCCAGGTATCCGGACCAGAATTCACCGTCGCGCCCGAATCCGAAGAGCTGCTGCGCGAGTTCCTCGCTCGTGGTCCCCGGCACCTTGAGTGCAAAGAAGGGTCCAGCCCGGCGCGCACTCTGGGTGTGCAAACTGCGGGCTGCCAGACTGCGACCACTGCCGTTTTCCCCGACAATCAAGACCGACATGTCATGCGCGGCCGCACGCGCGATATCCGCTCGCAATTGTCCAATAATCGCGCTTTTGCCAACCATGACCAGCGGTGTATTTGCGCGCGTTACAGAATGCAGGCCGAGGCGCGCGTTTTGCAGCGCCAGATCTACAGTGCTGAGAAGTTTTGCTGTGGACAAAGGTTTTTCAATGAAGTCGAAAGCGCCGATGCGGATGGCCTCGACAGCCGTGTCTATCGTGCCATGGCCCGAAATCATTACGACGGGCAGGCCTGAAACCCCGTCCTCAATCCATTCCTTCAAAAGCGTGATGCCGTCGCAATCGGGCATCCAAATATCGAGCAGCACCAAATCCGGACGACGCTTTTTAAAAGCGATGCGCGCATTGTGCGCATTCGCCGCTGTAATCGCCTCGTAGTTTTCGTCCTCGAGGATTTCCTGCACCAGATGACGGATTGCCGGTTCGTCATCCACCACTAGAATGCACGCCCGTTTCATGCGCTCCTCTCCGTCGGCAATTTGGCGGACGCCTGGGAAGGCATGGGAAGTCGAACTGTCAGGCAGGCGCCTCGCGTCGGCGCATCGCTGTTCTCGACAGAAAGTGCGCCGCCATGTTCCTCGACAATTTTTTTGACAATGGCCAGACCTAGGCCGGTTCCCTTTTCCTTAGTGGTAACGTATGGCTCAAATAAGCGCGACCTGACAGCCTGTTCAAAACCGGGTCCGTTATCGGAAACATGTATTTCCATGAAGCTGTGATCGTCAATACGCGTCAGTTGCGTGCGTATTTCAATCACCGGCGCCGGAACCGTGACAAGCGCGTCGTGCGAATTGAGAAGCAGATTGTGCAGCACTTGGCGCAGGCGCCCAGCGTCGGCAAAAACAGGCGGCAGATTCGCGGCCAGATCAAGATTTATTTTCACCGGATTCAGCCGACCCCCATAAAGTTCGGCGACATCGTGAATCAGAAGATTGATATCCACGGGCTCTAGCTGCATGTGCGCCGGCCGCGCATACTCGGAAAATGCGTTGACCATGGTTTTCATCGACTCGACTTGCTGCACGATTACGCGTGTGGCTCTATCGAGTGTTTCGCGCGGTCCGCTCGGCAGTTGCTCGAGACATTTATGGCGTATCCGCTCTGCCGAAAGCTGGATAGGCGTCAGGGGATTCTTGATCTCGTGTGCCAGTCGCCGTGCCACTTCCGACCAGGCGGCCTCGCGCTGAGCCTGAATAAGAGCCGTAATATCGTCGAAAACCACAACGTGACCGCCGCGTCTTTGGCCAAGAGCCGGAAGCATGGTGCCGCGAAGAATCAGCGTGCGTCGCCGCCGCTCGTCTTGCAAGGTTACCTCTGCATGCCATTCCGAGCGGCCATCGGCCGTTGCGTGCTCGATGGTCTGCGCAAATCCGGCGAGCTGCGGCTGTGTCGCCAAAATCCAGCGCAGAGTCTTGCCTTCGCATTGTTGCAAGTCGACGCCGAGAATATGCGCCGCACTGGGATTGTGGGTGCGCAACCGGTGCCGTGGGTCGAAGGACAGTACACCGGACGACAAGTGGGTCAGCACTGTTTCGAGATAAGTTCGCTCGACCTCGGTTTCCTGCTGGCTTCGCTTGATTTGGCTTTGCGCAAAATGAATCTTTCGTGTCATGTCATTGAAAGACTGCACCAGCACGCCAAGTTCATCATTCGCGGGGATGGGCAAGCGCTTACTGTAGTTGCCTCGAGACACGGCCCGCGTTCCGTCTACCAGATCGCGCAACGGAGTGACGAGGCGCTTGACGAAAAACATCGCGCCCCACACGGCGATAAGCAGAGTCAAGAGCGCCACCAGGCTCAGCGTAAGAATCATGCCGAACTTTAGAGGACCACGCAGATAAATGAGTTTCTCGTACTCGGCAAATGCCGCCTGCACACTTTCACCCAGCTTGCTGTAGCGGTCCGGAAGCTGTTCGATAACTTGCAGGATGCGCGCCGGCGAACTGGTATCGCGTCCGTAGACCGGTACCAACACGCGCAGCTGAAATCCGCCCTTGGGATGCGGGTCGATGGCGGTGAAAGGCATCCCGCTGCGGACTCGAGCGAGCAATGCTCCGTTAGGCTGTTCCGCAGCAGTTTCGGCGCGGCTGGTCGAGGCAACCAATTTGCCGTCGGAGTTGAAAAGCGTTATGTCAAGGTGAGGGTTTTGTCCCCGCAGGCTATTGAGCAAAGGCGCAGCATTTGCATTCGGCACATGCGATAGCCGCAATGCCATATCGTGCGACCTACGCTCCAGTTCCTGCATGATCGTATCGAGCGAGGCGCGTCCCATGGCCAGCGCGTCGTCCAGCGCGCGCTCTATCCGCACGTCAAACCAGTTGTCTATTCCCCGGCTGAAAGCTTCGACGGAAAAGAAATACACGACGCTCATAGGCACTACAGCCAGAATTAGGAAAAATCCCAATAGCCTCAAGCTCAGGCGCGAACCCATTACACCCGCGCGAACCTGTGCCATCAGGCGACGAAGTTTGGCCAGGATCAGCCCGAGAAGCATCGCGATGCCGACAACGTTGACTACCAGCAGCAGAGAATAAGCGCGCCCGAAGACCAGAGAGTTCTGGGTGGCGGCGCCCATCATGGTCAGCGCGACGACCAACACGACCGACAATACCGCGAGCGGTGCGATCCCTGTGGCGTAGCGTTTCAGCGCTGTACGGACCATGTGGTCCACCCGCTATTGAGGTGCCAGGATGGCGAGGTGTATGCCATCGGGCGCAAAGGAAAAGGTAGCGAACCAATATCGAGGTACACGCGCACACGCACGTGGTAGTCCTGGTCGGCGTCGAGGGCCGTTTTGCCCAGTGGCAGTCGCAGGTCATCAATTCTCCCGAGAAAGCGCAGGGCTTCGTCCAGTGACAAAAAATTCTCGTATTCGTCCGATCCTAATTCGCTGCCGCCGACGAGATACTCGTTGGAAAGCGCATGGAACTGAAGGGTGCGGTGCAAATCGCGCGTCGCGATGGTACGGTCCCAAAGAATGCTGCGATGCTCCAACAAGGCAATATTAATCACTACCGAGAGGGGTATGCCTTTGGCGAGCGCTGCTGCGGCTTTGTTGCTCAATCTGAGATCCATTTTGGCGCTGACCTCAAGGGCCTGTGCTGATAACCGCGTCTGCACATGGTGCACGTTGAAATCGGCTGACGATGTGCCTGGCAGGCCCATAATTGTGCATGCCAGCACAATAATCAGCACGCGCCGTTCGGCGGAAATCATCGCTATCTGGTCCCCTCAGTTCTTCTGTAAACAAGCATAGTAGAACCCGTCCATGCCGCAGTCGCCGGGAAGTATCTGGTACCCCCCGTTTCCCTTCTGACTGCAGGGTACCACCAGGGGAATGACGCACGCGCTCTTTTCGCGCGCCATGAAAGAGTGAATCTGGTAGTCATTCTCTTCCGGCAAAACCGAGCAGGTGGCGTACAACAGCTTACCGCCGGAGCGCAGCAAGGGCCATAACGCGTCCAGCAAGCGAGACTGAAGCGCGCAAAGCCGTTCGATGTCCCTGCTGCTGCGGCGCAACTTGATGTCCGGATGGCGCCGGATTACCCCGGTAGCCGAGCAAGGTGCATCCACCAGAATACGGTCAAAGTGCCGGCCGTCCCACCAGTGCGCCGGATCGGTGGCATCCGCAGTCAGAATACGCGCGTTAAGACCGAGACGCTCCAGGTTGCTGCGCACGAAATCAAGCCGCCGGGGGTCGATATCGACCGCAGTCAGATCAACTTCCGGAGTCCGTTCAAGAATATGCGCGGTCTTGCCCCCAGGTGCGGCACAGGCATCAAGTACGCGCTCGCCCGCTTGGGCGTCGAGGAGGAAAGCGGCCAGCTGAGCAGCGGAGTCCTGGACGGACACGTCGCCGTGTTGAAATCCAGGCAGCATCGAAACTGGAGTCGATCCTTCGAGCATAATCGCGCATTCGACCTGTGCCAGTGGGTGTGCGGGAATCTGGTGACGCGCGAGTTCGTCGAGGTAACAGGCGCGCGATGTGCGACGACTGTTGACGCGCAAAACCATTGGTGGCCGCTCATTGTTCGCTTGGCAGATTTCGCGCCAGCGATCTGGCCAGGCTTGGCGAAAACGTTGCAACAGCAGCGCCGGGTGGCTCAATTCCAGTGCCGGATCCGCTTCAATGCGCGCACGCATTGCGTCCTGCGAGCGCAAAAACGCGCGCAAAATGGCGTTGACTAGGCCTTTTGCCCAAGGCTTGTGCAGATCTGTGCACGCTTCCACGGTTTCGGCCACGGCCGCGTGATGTGCAGTCCGAAGGTGAACGAGCTGATACAGCCCCACAAGGAGCAATGCCTCGATATCCTGGTCCTTGTGCTTTAGCGGGCGCGCAAGCAATGCATGGGCAAGCCATTGGAGCTGGACGGTCCAGCGCACGCAGCCATAGGCCATTTCCTGAATGAAGGCGGCATCCGATCTCTGCACCGCATTCAGCTGTGCCAGTGCGTCATCAACCGTTGCATCGAGAGAGCGGCCATGATGCACGACATCGTGAACGATCGCCGCGGCAACCGCGCGCGCTGACCCGGTTGTCGCCGCTTCGCCCATCGCTATTGGCCCAGAACCGTACCGGCTGTGAGGGTGTGACCATGCAAAAAGGTGTCAGCTGTGCATGGACGTCCACCTTCGATCTGCAGGCGCGTAACGCACAACACGCCGCTGGCTGTTTGCACGCAGATACCTTGCGACCCGGCGGAAACTACCGTCCCGGGGCTGCGGGTGCGACCTTCGAAGTCGGTCAGCGACGCGACGTCCCAAAGACGCACGTTCCGGCCGTTCCAAACGGTGTACGCGACCGGCCAGGGGTTGAAGGCTCGAATTTTGCGGTGCACAACCGCCGCGGGTTGATCCCAATTGACAAGCGCCTCGCTCTTGCTGAGTTTCGGTGCGTAGCACGCGCCGAGCGGATCTTGCACTTGGCGTTCCACGCCGACCGTTCCCAGCCGCTGCAACACGTCGACAAGCGCATCGGCGCCAAGTAGTGCAAGACGGTCGTGCAATGTCTGCGAGGTGTCAGAGTCGGCGATGGGTATGGACGCAACATCCAAGATGTCTCCCGTATCAAGGCCTGCATCCATCTGCATTATTGTAATTCCCGTGAGCGCATCACCGGCTTCAATGGCGCGTTGGATGGGAGCCGCCCCGCGCCAGCGTGGCAGCAGCGACGCATGCACATTGATGCAGCCCATGCGCGGAATCTGCAAGGCAGCCGGAGGGAGAATGAGCCCATAGGCAACTACGATCATCGCATCGGGGTTTAGTGCACGCAGTGCGGTAAGTGCGGCCTCCGATTTTAGTGTCGCCGCCTGGACAAGCCGGAGATCATGAGCCAAGGCGAAGTCCTTGACGGGGCTTGCACAAACCTGTCGGCCACGGCCCGCAGGGCGGTCGGGCTGGGTATATACGGCGATGAGTTCGTGGCCGGCTTGACGCAGGGCGCTCAGTGAAGGGACGGCAAACTCCGGGGTTCCGGCAAAAACCAATTTCACTGCGCGCTTCCCCAATTCATCGTAGTGGCGAGGCAATCAGCGTGGCACATGGCCTGCATCGCGGACCTTCCGCTACATGGCTAGGCGTTCCTGTTTTTCCAGCTTCTTGCGAATTCGATCCTGCTTGAGGCGGGATAGATAATCCACGAAAACCTTTCCGTCGAGGTGATCGATTTCGTGCTGGATACACACAGCAAGCAGATCCACCGCCTCGCGCTCGAATTGCCGACCGTTGCGATCGAGAGCGCGTACGCGAATGTGGCGGGCCCGCTCCACCTCCTCAAATATTCCTGGGACGGAAAGACAGCCTTCCTCCATGACCTGCACACCGTCGCGTTCCACAATCTGCGGGTTGATAAACACCTCAAGCGCATCGCGATTCTGGGAAATATCGATGACTATGATCCGCTTCGGTTCATTGACCTGAATGGCCGCCAGGCCTATCCCCGGCGCCCGGTACATAGTTTCGGCCATGTCATCAACCAGTGCCCGAATGGCGTCGTCGACATGTGCGACGGGCTGCGCGATCTGACGCAACCGGGCATCCGGATATCGAAGAATATTAAGTATTGCCATGTTTCGAAGTGAAAGCCCCAAGGGCGTTTCCATTCTTGGTAAGGTAGTTTATCATCGATTCCAATGATGCTGAATAACAAGCATAATTTGTCGAAAACGGGTTGGCGCCAATTCCACCATTGGACTACACTCGGAAAGAACACCACTTAGGAAAAATAATGCCCATGACTCGCAGAAAGGCTTCACTGGTATGGGTGCTCGGTTTGCTCATTGCGGTCAGTGCGCCGGTCGGGGCGGATACCGTCGCGCTAAACCCCAAACATCCGAATCGCTATACCGTGGTCAAAGGCGATACACTTTGGGACATTTCCTCACGTTTTCTCAGAGATCCTTGGCAGTGGGCCCGGGTCTGGACATTCAATCAACAGATTAAGAATCCGCATCTGATTTATCCAGGTGACGTCATTGTTCTCACCTACGTCAATGGCAAGCCAGCCTTGACGCTGTTGCCGGAGGAAAAGTTGGTGCCCGGGCCAACGTCAGCCGGCCAGGCGCCAAGTGCGGCGCCAGCACAAGCCGAGGAACTGCCTCCGCCTCCAGTACCGTTAACTACCGTAAAGTTGGAACCGAAGGTGCGAGCTGAGCCATTGAATGAGGCGATTCCAACCATCAACCCGGAAGCCATTCGGCCGTTTCTCACCGAACCCCTCGTCGTGAGCCGTTCGCAGATGGAAAAGTCAGGTTATGTGACGGAGGGTATGGATAATCGCGTGGCGCTGGGTGATCAAAGCGAGTTCTATGCCCGTGGATTGGGCACCCATCCGGCCAGTTACTATCAGATCTATCGGCCGGCCAAACCCCTCATCGACCCGGCAACCGGCGATCTTCTTGGTTACCAAGCCACCTACCTAGGCGATGCCAAGCTTCTGCGGCCGGGTGACCCCTCAAAACTTGTGGTAACTCGCGTCACTGAGGAGATTCTTCCAACCGACCGTCTCTTGCCGGCGCCGGAACATGAGCCGCCATTGCCGTACTATTATCCGCACCCTCCCAAGAACGAGGTGCACGGCAGCATTATCTGGGCGTACGATGCCTTGAACCAGTTTGGTCCCATGACGGTGGTGGCTATCAGCCTCGGGGCAGACAAGGGAATGGAAGTGGGCGATGTGCTGCGTATCATGCATCACGCCGGCAGACATCTCGATCCTGTGACCCACCGCTACTACAATATTCCGGACGAGCAGGAAGGCCTGCTCATGGTATTCCGGGTATTCGATAAAGTGAGCTACGCTCTGGTCATGAGTGCGGAACGTTCGATTCGGATGTACGACACGGTCCAGACGCCGTAAGGAAATTCCGTCAATTACCCGGCATTATGGATGATGCGGGTAGGGTAGATGAGCGAATCAGCGCAGATTTGCTGGCTGGACCTTCACAGGATTGTTGCCGGCCGGCCGGCTGTCCTGTCGCTGCTTGTCGGTCGCTTCGGTTCAGCGCAGGCGGTGTTCGCCGCCTCGCGCAGGGAACTGGAAGAATTGCCGGGAATTTCTGCGGCCATAGTCAACGACGTGCTGGAAGGTCCCGACCCATGCCACGTTTCCAAGGAACTGGATTGGCTTGCACAGGATGACGCATTTCTCGTTACCTTCGAGGACGGCTTGTACCCGCGCGCGCTGCGCGAAATTCCCGACCCACCGCCGTTAATGTTCGTACGCGGCAACCCGGCGGTATTGAGCCGGCCGCAAATTGCAATTACCGGAAGCCGCAATCCGACCCAAGCCGGCGCGGACAACGCGCATGAATTCGCCGCCGCGTTGTGCCAGGCCGGGCTTACCGTAACCAGCGGACTTGCCCTAGGCATCGACGCTTGTGCCCATCGCGGCGCACTTGCCGCCAGCGGCGCCACGCTTGCCGTTTCCGGCACCGGAGCGGATCGCGTTTATCCGTCGCGGCACCTGGAGCTTGCTCACGAAATCT
>JAKBDW010000317.1:0-3469 GCA_021834245.1 Pseudomonadota bacterium | reverse complement strand
CAATTGCGGCCGCTTGGCGACGGATAGCTTCCAAGGGAGCCATTTCATGCGATGGTTCCGTCGTTCATGCGACTAAGCATGACGATAAGGAGGTCTTGGTATGAAATCCACGAGCGTGAAACCTGAAAAGGGAGGACCCAAGCGTCCGGAGATCATCGTGGCGCCTGGGCAGTTGCCGCTCTGCGTCGATATGGCGGAGCAGGTTCTACTGGCTTCAGGGGAGCAGCTCTACCAGCGCGGCACGATCCTGGTGCGGCCGATCCGAGGTGCGCCGATGACGATGCACAGCCTTCAGCGCGCTGACGGCGCCCTGATCCTGATTGCTGTGGAGGCGCCGTGGCTTACCGAACAGATGGCGCGGCTGGCGCGTTGGGTACGCCTGGGCAAGGACGAAAATGACCTGAAGACGATTGACGTTCCCAGGGACGTCGCGTACACCTACCTGGCGCGCGTCGGGCGGTGGAACGTACCGGTGCTGACCGGCATCATCGAATCACCAACCCTACGACCGGATGGCTCGATTCTCGATCAGCCGGGCTATGACGCCCAGACGGGATTGTTGTATCAGCCCAGCATCAGCTTTCCGCCGATCCTTGTGAGCCCGACCAGAAAAGATGCAGAGAAGGCTCTGGCGCTGCTACGAGACCTGATCAGGGATTTCCCCTTCGCTGATCCGCACGATGAAAGCGTGGCGCTCTCGGCCATATTGACGGCGCTTGTTCGTCGTTCTCTGCGTGCGGCACCGATGCATGCCTTTCGCGCACCCAAGATGGCCTCGGGAAAGTCACTGCTCGCGGACGTCACGGCACTTGTCGCTATCGGCCGCCGTGTGGCGGTGGTGACACCAACCCAGGACTCCAACGAGGAGCGCAAGCGTGTGTTCAGCCTGCTGCTCGCGGGGGATCCCATAGCAAGCGTCGACAACGTCGAGCAGGCCTGGAGCAGCGACACGATGTGCTCGGTGCTGACTTCGGAAACCTTCCAGGATCGCATCCTCGGGCAGTCGAAGACGGTCGTAGTGCCCACCAGCACGTTCTGGCTATGCACCGGAAACAACCTGACTTTCAAGGGCGACCTGACGACGCGGGTATTGCCTTGCGATCTCGACCCGAAGACGGAACGTCCCGAGCAGCGTTCGTTCAAACGCAACCTTTATGAGTACATCCCTCTGCACCGTGGGGATCTCGTACAGGCGGCCTTGACGATACTGCGTGCCCATCATCTGGCGGGGCGCCCTGACATGGGGCTGAAGCCCTATGGTCGCTTCGAGGACTGGTCGGCGACCGTCCGGGCGGCGCTTGTTTGGTTGGGTATGCCGGATCCTTGCCTGTCGATCGCGGACCTCGAGGAATCCGATCCCATTCGCCAGCATTTGCGCACGCTGCTGCAAAGCTGGCACGGAATGTTTGGTTCCAAGCCGGCAACGGTGGCTGAAGCGGTGCAGCGCGCCACCTCGGAATTGGAGGATGCTGCACAGATGCTCAATGAAGCCTGCATGGAGGTCGCTGGCGAGCGCGGCAGCATCAACCAGCGCATCCTTGGTCGCTTTCTTTCCAAGTACGAGCGTCGCATGGAAGGGGGACTAAGGATCGAGAAGGCTGGCGAGTACAAGCACGCCACGCTCTGGCGTGTGTCCGAGCTCACAAACTCACTGCAACAGCCGATTGATCTGAAAGGGAAAAGTGCAAAACCGGTGAGTTCGGAGAGTTTCCCCCCCGCCGATCCGAAGGAAGATTTTCTCATGAGCACAGATGCTGAGCAATTAACTCACGTAACTCCCCAAGAAAAGCGTGAGCCCCCGCCGCTGCTTGAACTCGATGAGGTGAGTTTCCCACCGAACGCGTTCCACGACGCCGATGGCGCCGCGGAATGCCCATTTTGATTCAAGCCGCGCCAGAGTTCCTGCGGGAAACCTTGGCCAAAATGGGCGCCCCCCAGAGGGGCGCCCTGATTCCACGACATTGCCGGGTTTAACGGGTGACGCGGGATCACTGGTGTAAGGGCTGGCGTGGTCGGAACGCAATGCGCTGCGGATCTGGTGTGAGTCCCTCATTGGAGTGCCTCTATGATGCATTGAGGCGCGGCGAAGCGACTCAAACAGCGGGCAGGGCCGGCATTCTGTGTGCCACGGCGCACATGTGTCATATAAAAAAACGGAAGGAGCAGTTGTGAAAGTCAAATCATATTTTTGGGATCAGATTACGGCGGAGGAAGACCCCGGTCCATACTACGCGCATCAGCAGGAGCTGGCCGAAGCGCTGCTGAGCTTCCAGGCCGGCCGGCCGGAGGTGGCAGCTTTTGTCGAGGGCGTGCAGCAGATTCTGGACGGCTGGCTCGCGCCGGGCAACGTAGAGCATGTGCCAGATCCGCTTGTGGCGCAGTTGGCCAGTATCAAGGAGCAGGTGGATGGCGCGGCGGCGCTCTTGGAATCGCAGGATGCGGTGAGGTCTCGGAGTGAGCGTGGCGTGGCGCCGATGCAGTGCTCGCCCGAACGGTTCGACGACTTTGATGACCTTGACTTGTGATGCGATGCCGGGCGATCGGGGCCTCATCCAGGACACGTTAACCTGCGGCGGGGCTCACCGTGTGCTCTGCACCGACTACGAGACCGCACCAAGCGTCCCTGCGGAACGCTGGTCAAGATCTTCGGATCTTGGGGAGGGGAGGGTGGCGCGCGGGCGGGGCAACTGGCGCACCCGCCGTCTGGCCGGCCTGGCTCCAAGCAATCAGATGCCAACGTGATAGCCTGTTCGGCTTAATGACCGCTGGAGAGGAGGCAGCCGTTGGGCTCCCTTGAACTGAACGACGGCAACCAGCCGTCATCCGCCTTGCGAATACAAGCGGTGGCTCTTGGCCATATGTGAAGTTGCGCAGTGTGAAAAGCTGGACCTGAGGCGCATCAAGCATCAGCAGGTCTTGGCAATCAGCACCAAGTGCTTATTGGATCGCCTCACTGGCGTTTTCTTGCAGGCGAGCCAGTTTTCTTTGCGTCCTCGTCCGCAAGGTCTCTCCAACCGCATTTGAGCTTCCTTTGCTTGGCCTTTCGTCGAGGCGTGTGGGCTTCGCCTCTCGACCCTCGACCGTGGGTTCCTGCAAGCGCTTGCTTAGCCAGCCGAAAAACACATCGGGATGCCAGTAGACGCGATTACCCAGCTTTACCGGGGCGGGCAGGATACCCTCATTTATCCAGTTCTCGACTGACCGGGCCGAGATGTCGAGATGGTCTGCGACTGCTTGCTTTGTGAGAGGGATGAATGCTGCGTTCTGTGTGGTCATGATGGGACTACGAAGTTCAGGTCCCATGTATAGCTAACGCTGTGCCCAACATGCTGGCGTTTCGTGCAGGGGGACGAAATGTATTTCTTATGGGCTCACAATACCCCTCAATTTGGTGGCAAATTAGTGGCAATCGGGGGTGGATTGCCACTGCGTGCGGCTTCGCGCAGCGGAGCGAAGACAAACGCAAATT
>JAKBDW010000596.1:0-3470 GCA_021834245.1 Pseudomonadota bacterium | reverse complement strand
CGCGCTTTTTCGCCTTGGGGGACGCTGCAGTTGGTGTCGGATTAGCCATGCGAATTCCTGAAAATCAGATTATTTGCGGACTGCCTTGCGCGGACCCTTGCGGGTACGCGCGTTAGTACGGGTACGCTGTCCGCGCAGCGGCAAACCGCGCCGGTGGCGCAGGCCGCGGTAGGTACCAAGGTCCATAAGACGCTTGATATTCATCGACACCGCGCGCCGTAGATCGCCTTCGACCGTAAACTTGGCAACTTCGAGACGCAGCTTGTCGACCTCTGCGTCGGTCAGATCCTTCACTTTGGTCGTCATCGGGATACCGGCGCCCGTGCAAATCAGGCGCGCGCGCGGCCGGCCGATGCCGAATATGGAGGTCAGCGCGACCTCCACATGTTTGTGATTTGGTATGTTGATACCTGCAATACGGGCCATTCAGCCTATCTCCAACAAGTTACTTCGTGCGCGCGGAAACCCGCAAGAGTACTGCCACCACGCGCAAAAATCAATGGATATGCGCGCTCAACCCTGACGCTGCTTATGCGTCGGATCTGAGCAGATAATGCGCACAACGCGCTTGCGCCGCACAACCTTGCAGTTGCGGCAAAGCTTCTTTACGGACGCCCTAACTTTCATCTCTAAAACTCCAAAAAATTACCGTAGTTCCCCAACTTTGGGACTCTTTCTCCGGCTCAGCCCGAGATTCCCATTCCGCCGCCGGTTAGATTGGCCTTCTTTAGCAGGCTTTCGTACTGATGTGACATCAGATGCGCCTGCATCTGGGCCATGAAATCCATACACACGACCACGATGATCAGCAGCGAAGTGCCCCCGAAGTAGAACGGCACGTTCCATTTCACGATCAGAAACTCGGGCAGCAGGCACACGATGGTGACATATAACGCACCCGCCAGGGTTAGACGCGACATGACGCCGTCGATATAGCGCGCACTCTGCTCACCCGGGCGAATTCCGGGAATAAAGGCGCCTGACTTTTTCAGGTTCTCAGCAGTTTCCTTCGGGTTGAACACCAGCGCCGTGTAGAAAAAGCAAAAGAAAATGATCGCCGCAGCGTACAGGATCACGTAGATCGGCTGCCCGGGCGACAGTGTGGTGGCCAGGTTTCGCAGCCATTCCATACCTTTGGTGCGCCCAAACCAGCTGCCTAGCGTCGCAGGGAACAAAATGATACTCGACGCAAAGATAGGCGGAATCACGCCGGACATGTTGATTTTGAGCGGCAAATGGCTCGTTTGCCCAGCGAACATGCGCCGCCCCTGTTGACGCTTGGCGTAATTCACCGTGATGCGGCGCTGACCGCGCTCGACATAGACGACGAAGGCAGTAACTCCGACCGCTATAACGAATAGCACCAGCACAAACAGCGGCTGGAACGACCCGGTGCGTGCCAGCTCCAGGGTGTTGCCGATAGCGCGCGGCAGTCCGGCGACGATGCCGGCGAAGATGATCATGGACATGCCATTGCCGATCCCGCGCTCGGTCATCTGCTCGCCCAGCCACATGAGAAACATCGTCCCGGTTACCAGCGTGACGACAGAGATAAACTCGAACCCTACGCCGGGATTGATGACCACCGGCAGACCACCGGCGCTCTGGCTTTGCAGGGCGATGGAGATCCCCAGGGCCTGGAACAGTGCCAGAAACACCGTCGCATATCGTGTGTATTGCGTGATTTTTCGCCGACCCGACTCGCCTTCCTTCTTCAGTTCTTCGAGACTGGGAATTACGCTCGACAGCAACTGGATAATGATTGATGCGGAAATATAGGGCATCACGCCCAAGGCAAATACGGAGAACCTGCGCAACGCACCGCCGGAAAACATGTTGAACAGGTCGACAATCGAACCCTGGGTCTGTTTGAACAGCGCATCCAAGGCCGCTGCGTTAATTCCCGGAACCGGGATGTGCGCACCAATACGGAATACGACCAACGCTCCTACGACGAAAAAAATGCGCTGCCGGAGGTCGGTAAACTTACCCCCCAGCAGACCGGTAGCGGAACGTGCGTCGGTGCGTGCCATTAGGCCTCGACCTTGCCCCCGGCGCGGGTAATGGCTTCCAGCGCGCCCTTGGTAGCGGCAATACCCTTCAAGGTCACCGGCTTCTCGAGAGTGCCAGAGAGAAACACCTTGGCGCGCAAAGCCGTATCCGCAATGATATTCGCGGCCTTCAGCACCGCGAGATCGATTACCGTGGCATCAAGCTTAGCCAATGAGCCGAGGCGAACTTCGGCCACGTCGCCGCGTGTCGGGGAACGAAAGCCACGCTTCGGCAATCGGCGTTGTAATGGCATCTGGCCGCCTTCGAAACCTACCTTATGATAGCCGCCGGCCCTCGCGCGCTGGCCCTTGTGTCCGCGACCGGAAGTCTTGCCGAGCCCCGATCCGCCACCACGTCCCAAGCGTTTGGGGCTCGATTTGCCGCCGAGCGCGGGTTTGAGTGTATTCAGGCGCATCGTCAAGCTTCCTCGCACTTCACCATATAGGAGACTTTATTGATCATGCCACGCACGGCCGCTGTGTCCTCGACCTCGACGGAGTGCCGAATTCGGCGCAAGCCGAGGCCTTTGACACACGCCATGTGGCGCTTGCCGGTTCCAAACGGGCTTTTCACCAGCGTGACACGCAGTTTCTTGGCAGCGCCGGCTTTCTGGGTTTTGGCCACGGCCTAACTCCTTATCCGGTGATTTCCTCCACCGTCTTGCCGCGTTTGGCAGCAATCTCGGCGGGATTGTTGATGGAGCGCAGTGCCTTGATCGTGGCACGAACGACATTAATCGGGTTGCTCGAGCCGATGCATTTTGCGAGAACATCGCTCACACCGACTACTTCAAAGACCGCACGCATCGCGCCTCCGGCAATGATTCCGGTGCCTTCCGAGGCAGGGCGCATTACGACCTTGGCCGCGCCGTGCCGACCTGTGGTCTTGTAATGCAAGGTCCCCTTTCTGAGACTCACTTTGACCAGGTTGCGACGCGCGTCGTCCATGGCTTTCTGCACAGCCACCGGCACTTCACGCGCCTTGCCCTGGCCCATGCCGATGCGTCCATCACCATCGCCAACGACCGTCAAGGCGGCAAAGCCGAACTGCCGGCCGCCCTTGACCACCTTGGCAACGCGATTAACGCTGATCAGCTTCTCTTGGAGATTATCTCCACGTCCTTCATTTTCGAAATCTGCCACGTTGCTACCCCTCAGAATTCCAGACCGTTCTCGCGCGCCGCATCAGCCAGCGCCTTGACACGGCCATGATACTTGAAGCCCGAACGATCGAATGCCACGCGTGTAACACCCGCGGCTTTGGCCTTCTCGGCAATGCGTTTTCCTATCGCCCCGGCAGCGGTAACATTGCCGCCTGATTTTAGTTCCTTGCGCACATCCGCCTCGAGTGTCGACGCGCTGGCAAGAACCCGTCCGCCGGTGGCATCGATTACTTGGGCATAGATGTGGCGAGGAGTG
>JAKBDW010000239.1:0-3471 GCA_021834245.1 Pseudomonadota bacterium | reverse complement strand
GAACCGGTTACCGGCCGATCACGCCGTTCTGCTAAAACAAATTCTCACCCAGGTGGGGGCAGCTCATCGCGCGCGCCGGACTCCGGTTGTCTACACCAGTCGCCTTGAGCGTGCGTTCGAGAATCAAGTCGCACGACTAGAATTTGGCGAGCAGGTCTCGGCGTTTCTCATGGATGTCGTGCGTGGTCTCCCTCCAACTATCGGATTCCTGATAAGCAAGGGGGGCATTACCTCAAATGATGTACTGAGCGCAGGACTCCATCTGCGCACGGCTCGACTTCTAGGCCAGATACTACCTGGCGTATCCGTCATACGGTGCCCGCACGATCACCTACGCTATCCAGATCTCCCGGTCGTCATTTTCCCGGGAAACGTCGGTGACGACGATGCGCTAGCCACGGTTGTAGAACGACTTCAGCCATCTGCTCAGCATGTATACTCACATTCTTCAGAAGAGTGAACCTGAACCGCCCCGGTTTTCGCGGAGGCTGTTGGGTTTAAGTTATGCCGCCACTGCGGTCTGGTTCGTTAGTTGCCGGTAATAGTCTGCCTCAGCTTCTGCCGGCGGGATATACCCGATCGGTTCGAGGAGACGATGGTGATTGAACCACGACACCCATTCGAGCGTAGCGAGTTCCACCGCTTCCATGGTTTTCCAAGGGGCACGCCGATGAATCAGTTCGGCTTTGTAGAGGCCGTTGATCGTTTCGGCCAAGGCATTGTCGTAGCTGTCCCCTTTGCTGCCGACCGAGGGTTCGATGCCGGCTTCAGCGAGGCGCTCGGTATATCGAATGCTCACATATTGCGAGCCCCTGTCGCTATGGTGAACGAGTGCGGCGTCCCGATCGGGTTGGCGTGCATGGAGCGCTTGTTCCAGGGCATCGAGCACGAAGTCGGTGTGCATCGAACGGCTCACGCGCCAGCCGACGATGCGCCGGGCAAAGACATCGATGATGAAGGCCACAAAGATCCAGCCTTGCCAGGTCGATACGTACGTAAAATCAGAAACCCAGAGCTGGTTCGGCCTGTCCGCTCTGAACTGGTGATGAACGCGATCCAGCGGACAGGCTGCCTTAGTATCCGCAATCGTGGCGCGCACCGTCTTGCCGCGTCTCACCCCCTGCAATCCGAGCTTTTTCATCAATCGCTCCACGGTGCAGCGTGCTACCACCAGGGCCTCGCGGTTCATCTGACGCCAGACCTTGCCGGCGCCGTAGACACCCAGGTTGGCGTGCCAGATGCGGCGGATCTGCGGCATCAAGAGGTCATCGCGCTGGGCGCGCGCACAGCGCAGTGCCGGATTGCGCAGCCTCGCGGCATGACGCCGGTAGGCGGACGGGGCGACCTGCAATACCTTGCAGATCGGCTCGACCCCGTAAGTCTGCCGGTGCTGGTCGATGTAGGCGTTTATGACTTCAGTTTGCGGTCGAGCTCCGCTTGGGCGAAAAAAGCGCTGGCGGTCTTCAGGATCTCGTTGGCGCGGCGCAGTTCCTTCCCCTCGCGCTCGAGCTCCTTGATGCGCGCCATCTCGGCGGTGGTGACACCGGGACGTGCCCCGGCATCGATCTCTTGGCGCTTGACCCATTCCAGTAGCGTCTGCGGCACGCAACCGATCTTGGGCGCAATCGATTCCACGGCCGCCCAGAGCGACGGATACGCACCGCGCTGTTCCAGCACCATGCGTACGGCACGCTCACGCACTTCAGGGGAAAACCTGTTTGACTTGTTCATAGCTCCATTCTCTCAAAGGTTGGAGCCTCCTCAAAACCCGGGGCGGTTCAACCTGGATTCCTGTTGCACTGGTGCACTTCGGTCCACTTAAGATCCACCTCCTACGGCGGAGCGCAGGCAGAACCTGAAGTTGTCCAACGTGTGGGCGGCCCCGCTTCGAGCTTAACGAAGGGGCAATGAACTCTTTGCCAGCTAGTTAAGGGTGGACTATCCCCCTCGCCTATTCCTACAGGCGGAGGGCAAGCCAAGCTGAATTCGCTGCTCTTTTTGGTTGAGTCCAGTTATTTCTGCGTAACCAAGGACGCGCAGACCGCCGCGCAGCGCATCGGACAATCAGACTGCATCCGACGTTTACACAAGGTGATACTTGATCTGTAAACATCCCGACCCTATCGCCACTTTCGATTCGTTAGTACGAAAGACCGGACTCAATCTATTAAACGACGAATGTCTACCGATCATCGGTCGGATATCAGCGTGTGTCGCGCGGTTGGCCATTCATGTCATTGGTCATTAAAAACGTATTCACAACACCACAGTGGCTTGGTGGACGATGTCTTGCAGGTTCCGTACTGCGGGTGTAAATACGAACTATCCTTTTATTATCGACACCGTCTGTAATTTTTCCAAAGACGACCGCAAACGCATGCATCAGCTTGGTGGGCGAGCACCAGAACCAGATGCGCTACCTAATCGAAATCGAGTGAACACATCTGATTCTGCGTAGAAAATGTGTCGTGCGAGTGTAATACAGGCCGCGTATAATTAAATCTTATGACTTGGAACTTGTTTGGAGGCGCGGAATCCCATGGAGGGAGAATGACAACTTTGCAGCAGACCATACTGGAAAAGAAGGCGGCACTCGCTGAAAAGGTAAGCGAGCCTCTGGCGGACCTCGCCGCACATATCGCAGCGGTATGGCCGGATGCTGATGCCATGGATCGACGCCTACAGGTGGGCCTGCCGACCCTGCCAAACTGCCACTTGCTTTATGCCTGGGATGTTCGCGGTGTCGAGCTTTCGTCCATGGTGCGTGCATCAGGACCCGACCCTTCATGGCGAGGGCGCGATCTGTCTGATCGCCCTTACTTGAAGAACCATCTTCCGTTCAAGGGCGTTATGCTGTCCTCTGTATATCTTTCAAAGTACACCTACGAGTACTGCCTTACTGCTCTTCAGGCTGTCAGCCGCAACGACCACCTTGTTGGATTTATCGCGGCCGATTTCGCAGTCAACGATCTGCTGCGCGATACGCGCCTGACCATACCGGATAAGGTTCACTGGCAGCAGTTTCGTGGAGACCCTTCAGTGCGGGGGACAGTATTCATGCAGACGCGAGCGCCCAGCTTTTTCGACGAACATGTCGATGAAGCGGTTGAAGGTATTGGGACTCTCATGCGGGAATACGGCATTTTCCATAGCAAGATCCATTTTTCCAGCGGGCGCTGTTCATTCTGGCTCTTGGATGACCCGTACAATTATCGTCTGCATGGAGTTGAAGAGGTTATCGATCCGGAGATGCGCCTGGCTTATCCTGCGCGCCCGTACCCGACGAATGCCCGAACCAGTGAAATGGATATAGGCCGTGTCCTAGAGCAATTCAAAGCGTTGCGCTTTTTGGACGACACCATTTACCTGCGGTCCGGCTCGCTTAACATTATGAACGACATGGTTGGCCTTACCTTCTCATGCGATGGCTCACACTACATGTCAGTGGAAGAATTCTTGGCACGCAAACTC
>JAKBDW010000279.1:0-3479 GCA_021834245.1 Pseudomonadota bacterium | reverse complement strand
AGCATATCAATAGCCGGATTCTTAAGGCCATGAATCGTCATTATGACCGCAGTCAGGCGGAAGACGTCATCAAAAAGCTCCGCAAACAGATTCCGGAACTGGCCATGCGCACCACCTTTCTTACTGGTTTCCCGGGTGAAACCGAAAAGGATTTCGAGGCCACAATGGATCTCATAGAGACCATTGGTTTTGACCAGTCGTTCAGTTTTATCTACAGCTCGCGTCCCGGTACTCCTGCTGCGCAGCTCGCCGATGACACCCCGCTGGAAGTCAAGCAGGAACGGCTTAATCTCCTGCAGCAGCGGAACGAGAAAATTGCCGCAGAGATCAGCCGGAGCATGGTCGGTACACGGCAGCGCATACTGGTAGAGGGCATGGCCCGGCGTGGCCATCATCAGTTGTGTGGCCGAACGGAGAACAACCGTATGGTGAACTTTACCAGCACAGACGCAAACCTGATCGGAAGCTTTATTGAAGTAGAGGTTACTGAGGCGCTTCATTTTTCTCTTCGTGGACAACTGATCGACGGTGCTGCGGCCGCTTAATGTGTCCTTGCACCGCCCAAGTTCAAGGCATTGACAGCTAAACCAAAACACATCGAGTTCAGTTTGCTGCCGGCTGACAATGCCCGGTTGGCGACTCTTTGCGGTCGTCTCGATGAACACATTCGACAGATCGAGGGGCACCTTGGTGTCGAAATCGCAAACCGGGGCAATGTATTCCGTATTACAGGGAGCTCGGGCGTGGCGCGCCATGCTGAGCGTCTTCTTAAGGATCTCTATGAAACTACCGCGCGCAATAAAGCGCTGAGCCCGGCGGCGGTGCGTACGGCGCTGCAGAAGATAGACGCAAGGATGACCGGTGCCGAAGACAGCGAAATCACCTTGCGGACTCCAAAATGCGTGATCAACGCGCGCACTGTCCATCAACAGACTTATATTCGCAACATTCTTACCCATGACATCAACTTTGGGATCGGTCCAGCAGGCACAGGCAAGACCTACCTCGCGGTCGCCTGTGCAGTGGACGCGCTTGAGCGGGACGAAGTAGGCAGAATTGTGCTTGTGCGCCCGGCTGTCGAGGCGGGTGAACGACTTGGCTTTTTACCGGGAGCCCTGGAAGAGAAAGTCGACCCCTATCTGCGACCGCTCTACGATGCGCTTTATGAGATGCTGGGATATGAGCGTGTTTCTCGATTGCTTGAGAAGAATGTCATTGAGCTGGCGCCGCTTGCTTACATGCGCGGGCGCACGCTCAATGAGTCATTTATCATTCTGGATGAGGCGCAGAATACAACGACAGAGCAAATGAAAATGTTTCTTACGCGAATCGGCTTCGACGCCAAGGCTGTAATAACCGGGGACGTCACCCAAGTGGATTTACCTCGTACCCAGAAGTCCGGATTGCGCGAAGCCATGGAGATCCTGACCGGTGTCGATGGGATAAGTTTTATGCATTTTACGCCGCAGGATGTTGTGCGTAACCCGCTCGTTCAGAAAATCGTCGAGGCATACGAAGCCAAACGTGATGCCGAACATTGATTGGATCGCGGCGTGAAGCTTCAGGTCGACGTGCAGTATGCGTTCAACGGTGCAGGGGTGCCGGACGAGACCAGCATAGCCACGTGGGCACGCGCGGCATTCAGGGGGCACCCTGGTGTGGCTTGGGAGCTTGTCGTGCGTATCGTGGATAAGAAGGAAAGCGCTACTTTGAACCGCCGCTATCGACACAAGAGCGGACCGACCAATGTGTTATCGTTCGCTTACGACAGTGCCGAAACACCGCTCAGGGGGCAACGGGAGTTGCTTGGGGACATCGTTATCTGCGGGCCGATTGTTGAGCGCGAAGCAGCAGCGCGGGGCGGCGATGCGGTTGCACATTGGGCGCATATGGTGGTTCACGGTATAATGCATTTGCGGGGATACGATCACGTTGACGAGGACGAGGCAAGGATAATGGAACATTTGGAATCTCAAGTCATGCAACGATTGGGCTTCGCAGACCCTTATGCCTAAGCGCTCGACAATTTGACTATGATGCAGGAGAACGGCGAACAGGGTGGCGGGGAAGGTCAGCCGCGTTCATTTCTGGACCGGCTTGGCATGGCGTTGTTGCGCGAGCCGGGCACGCGCCAGCAGCTTATCGAGGTGTTGCGCGACGCGCAAAGCCGCGATCTCCTGGACCGTGATGCCCTCGACATGATCGAAGGCGTACTGCAGGTTTCGGAGATGCAGGTGCGTGACATCATGGTTCCCAGGGCGCAGATGGATATCGTCGACAAAAATGCTGCGCCAGAGGATTATCTTCCGCGTGTCATAGAGACAGGGCACTCGCGTTTTCCGATGGTGGACGGCGACAAGGACAAGGTCATTGGAATCCTTTTGGCAAAGGACCTGTTGCGTTATTTCCATAGCGGCAAGCGCAAAAAAACTCACATCGATCTACATGATTATTTGCGACCGGCGGTCTTCGTGCCGGAAAGCAAGCGCCTGAACGTGCTGTTGCGGGAATTTCGCGCGAGCCGCAATCACATGGCCATTGTGGTGGATGAATATGGCGGTGTCGCCGGATTGGTCACTATTGAGGATGTTCTTGAGCAAATAGTGGGAGAAATCAAGGACGAGTACGATATTGATGCAAACGATGTCATGATTGTCGAGCGTCGTGACGGAGAGTTTGTTGTCAAAGCGCTAACCGCTCTTGAAGAATTCAATTCCAAACTGAATGCCAAGATTGATCACGGTGGGGTCGACACGATTGGTGGTGTAGTGGTTACCGCATTTGGGCACTTGCCCAAACGTGGCGAGAAAATCGAAATCAACAAGCTGCTTTTTGAAGTTCTGCGTGCGGACAGTCGCCGAGTTCACCTGCTCAAGGTAACTCGCTTGGGCGCCGGGCAAGGCGCGGCTGCTTCTTCCCCCTGAACGTAAAGGTCCCAGGCCCCAAGACCGATGTCACCTAAGCTGAGAGCTGCTCGCCTCGACGGGCTGGCCCTGCTCGCCGGCGCCATTTTTCCGTTCGCCTTTTCCCCCCTATCGGTTTACCCGCTGGCCGTTTTGTCATTGACGCTGCTGTTCAGCTTGTGGCAAGAGATTTCGGCCAAGCGTGCGGCCTGGCGTGGCTTTCTGTTTGGGCTTGGTCAGTTCAGCGTTGGCGTGTCTTGGCTTTACGTGGCGCTTCATACCTACGGACAGATGCCGCCAGTGCTTGCCGGTCTGGCCCTGTTGGCCTTCTTTTCCTATCTGGCCTGCTTCCCGGCGCTTGTCGGCTGGCTGCAAGGAAGTTTTTTTTCACCCTCGGGAATTTGGGTGCGGATTCTTGCCATTCCCGCGCTGTGGACGGCCGGCGAATGGTTACGCGGCTGGTTGCTCACGGGGTTTCCCTGGCTTGTTGCCGGTTACAGCCAGATCGATGGGCCGCTCGCCGGATTAGCCCCATGGCTTGGCGTGTACGGGGTCAGTTTGGCGGTTGCCGTGACT
>JAKBDW010000446.1:0-3480 GCA_021834245.1 Pseudomonadota bacterium | reverse complement strand
TCTGCTTGGCAAGCATGACTTCCTGGACGTGGGCGTGCAACATTCGCCGCGAGGCGTGGAATCCAGCCTGCGCTATATGCGTCGCAATCGCATCGATGAGCGTTCATTGCGCCAATTGCAATGTGGTGAAGCGTATGTATCGAGTCTGGTGCGGGATGGCGAACGCATGCGAAATCCGCTCTGGCGCCTTCAGTTTGGCTTACCTAATTTCGGGTTGCAGAAGGATGTAAGCCTGCCACCGGCACGCACTCACGTGGAAGGAGAAGGGCTCGGATTGTGGAACCGGTACATGAATCCTGTAGCGTTGACGGAAATACATCGTGTCACCGGTCGAACGAAAAGAGTATCTGAAGTCGATACCGACATGCGCAAGGCACGGGCGGAGGCGCGCGCCGTTATAGAGGGCAATCCCGGTCTCGATACGGACCCATTCGCATGATCAGCTGGGTGACGTTGTGGCCACTCCTTGTGATGCCGGGCCTCATCATGACGGGCTTGGGTGCTCTCGCGACGGTAAAGGTCCATGGCCATTTGTTCGGGGGTGCGGCGGTGAGGCAGTGGTGTGATCTGCATTTGGTTGTGGCGAATCTGCCCACTAACGCTGCGGGACGGCTGGAAAGTTGGCTAAACCTGAGTCCATTTGTGCATCAGTGGATTGTGTATCTGATCATTGTTGCGAATATCAATACTTTGCTTTTGCCCCTGCTTTATGTGGCGGGAGAGGTGATTTTGCGCCTGCACCGCTGGGGCGCGCGCAAGGATCTGCAACTCAAGCGTGGCGCGGACGGAGCGGGTGGCTGAATCTCGGGGGAAATGCCATGCATCAGGAGTCGACGTCCGAGTTGCTCAGCATACGGCGCGCTGCGTCGATCACAAGCGCGGTATCAAGCTTCTGAAGACATTGGCTGAAGCTGCGAATATGCCGTTCGCAGCCTTCTTCCATGCACGGGACGCAGTCACCCGGACCTTGCAATAAAAACACGTTGCCAACCTGTTGGCTGCCATGCAGGGAGAAGGGATTATCTCGCCCACGATAATGTGCTGGCCAAGGTCCCCATTTGACCGGATTGGAGGGGCCATAGAGTCCGATAGTTGGAACGCCTAGCGCTGCTGCCACATGGGTAACCGCCGTGTCAGGTCCGACATAGAGCTTGGCGCGGCTGGCAAGACAGGCGATTTGTCCAAGAGTCCAGCGGCCGTCGATGTTCACGGTATCAGATGGCATTTTCCCGGCCAGAGCGCCGATATATGCCCTTTCCTGTGGATCGTTGCTACAGGACAGCACGATGCGTAGGCCCTGACCACGCAGCCATGATGCGAGCTCAATCCAGCCCTCTGGAGTCCACATTTTGTAGTTAAATTTTGGATAGATGTGGAGCAGGGCAAACGGCTGCTGCCGGCTGTCAAAATCAAGTTGCGCGTCAATTGCCCGCTCCTCTTCCGGGGTCCATGACACGACGACCTCCGGACAGCGGTCTATTTCAAGCAGGTCGGCGAGCGCCAGATTCATCAGTACCGTATGCGTGTTGAGATTATCGAGCGGAGTGAAGCGCGTGAGCAGGCGCGTTTTCCAATGTTCTTTCGTGCGCGGCGCGCGCAGTCCGACACGTTGTCTGGCGGCGACCCAGGTATACAGGATTGGCCGATCTCCCGTCTGGGTCGTCATTGCCAGGTCGTATTTTCTTCTGATCTTCAAGAGAAAACTCAAGTGACTCCAGAAACGGCGGCGGTGGGGAATGGCGATCACCTGGTTGATATCCGGGTTGCCTTGCAGGATACCCTCGGTATTGTCGAAGACCAGCACATCTATGCGCGCTTGCGGCCAAGCACGGCGCAAGGAACGGATTAGGGGCGTGGCGAGCAAAACGTCGCCAATGCGTTGTGTTACGACGACCAGAATGGTTTTCGGGGGCTGCGCAATCACGATTGAGATTTTTGTTTCACTGGCATGGCTGATGCCGTGGCTGATATCGATTGCTGCAGCTCCAGTGCCTTGGCATATTTCATGAACGATCCCAGGGCTGTTGTAAGCGCAATACCGGCACCCTCGCTGCCGTCGAGAAAGCCGAGGCGGAAAACGTAGCCCTTGAGAAAGGCGGCGAGCGCATGCAGCAGCGGGTCGCGTCGATTCACCCTGCGTCCCCGCTCAACCAGGGCGCGGGCGTTGAGGTCGGAATACTGATCGAGCTTGGCCAGCATGGCCTTGTAGTTTTCGAACGAGTAATGCGCGATCGGCGCCTGGAGTCGGCGGATTTCGCCGTCGGCCATCCAGCGTTCGTGAACGACATCGTTGGAGTATCTTCCGTGTTGCCGATTGACCAGGCGCAATACCGCATCTCTTCCCCAATCGCCGAAGCGAATGCGTTTGCCGTGAAAGAAGTTGTATCGCGGAAGCAGGAAAGCAGCCGGCGGATTACCGGACGCCAAGGCAGTCTTGATAGTCCGGATGGCTTCAGGCAACAGTAATTCGTCGGCATCAAGAATCAACACCCAATCATTAGTGGCCTGCTCGACGGCAAACTGCTTTTGCGGTCCGAAACCTGGCCAGGCGCGTGACTGGATACGGGCGCCGAAGCGATCCGCGATGACCAAAGTATCGTCGCTGCTGCCGGAGTCGACAACGACGATATCGTCAGTGAGGTCGGTAATGCTTGCCAGGCTGTCGGCAAAGCAGCGCGCCGCATTGCAGGTAATGTAGGCGACGCTCAGATTCGGCATGGCTGCGTTTATGCTCCGTCCGCAGTGGTTACGGCCTAGCTTAAACTATTCCCAGTCATTTTACGCGGGCACTTGTCCGGTAAACCCCAGCTTTGCGGGCGCCCGAGGCAGTGCCACAGCACTATGCGCCAGTATCCCTGAGCACGGCTTCGCTGGCGGGCCGAAAGGCAAAGAGTCAGGACGCAGACCAGGCTGTTGGAGAGGGCATTGACCAACGCCTTAAGCGGCAAGATCGCGCCAACAATGAGGTGGGCGAAGCGACCCTGGGTCTTGCGGAAAAAGATCAGCTTTGATCGTTGGAATTCGATGCGTGCAGCGCCGCGGAAGCGCTTTGCCGTCTGTCCCTGCGCGTGCAGCGCGCGTGCCTCGGGCACGTGGTAAACCTGGTACCCGCGACGCCGTGCTCTGAGACACCATTCGGTTTCTTCGAGAAAGAAAAAATAGTCTTCGTCCAATGCTCCAAGTTCGGCGATTCCGGACCGTCGTACTGCGAGGCATGCGCCGATGACACTCTCTACTGGCTGTGGTTGAGCGAGCTGCACCTTTCCCTCGGGTCGACGGGGTGCAAACGGCCGCAGAAGGAATTTTGGCAGAAGTTCGGCGGCCAGGGTTGGGATGAGAGCAATTGCGTTTTGCGGTCGGCCGTCGGGATAATGCAGTTGGCCACCGGCAATGAATAGGTCTGGCGTGCTGTCGAAAGCGCGGGCAAAGGCACACAGACAGTCTGCTTCAAGCTGGGCGTCGTTGTTGAGCAGCAGGATG
>JAKBDW010000308.1:0-3486 GCA_021834245.1 Pseudomonadota bacterium | reverse complement strand
GTCTGCCGGCGACCGTCGCGCTCGTGGTGCTCGGCGGTCCCATGCTGGCCACCCTGTTTCGCTACGGCGCATTTCATACCCGCGACGTAATAATGGCATCGCGTAGCCTGACCGCTTTCTCCATCGGGCTCTGCGCATTTCTGCTGATCAAGGTGCTAGCGCCGGGATTTTATTCGCGTCAAGACACCAAGACGCCGGCGCGCATCGGTGTTATAGCGGTTGTTTCCAACATGGTGCTGAGTCTGATGCTGGTGTTGCCGCTGGCGCACGCCGGACTTGCCCTGGCAACCTCGCTTGCCGCCTATGTAAATGCCGGTCTGTTGCTGCGCGGCCTGCTAAAACAGCAGGTCTACCGTCCGCAGCCGGGACTCACCGGGTATATTATAAGGATAATGACCGCCAGTCTGGTGATGGGCGCCGTATTATGGTGGGGAAGCGGAGATTTGGTGTCATGGTTGCAGGCGCATGCGCTGGCACGCACCCTGCGACTGGCATTCTGGGTCTTTGCTGGTATGCTGGTCTACTCGGTAATGTTATTGCTGCTGGGGATCCGGCCGCGACAGCTGGTGCTTCACAAGGCGGATGGGGATGAGTAGCGGTTCAAGCATTTTTCAGATTGTCGCACCCAACGATCCGCGCATTTTTACGCTGGCGGAGGCGCAGGTGCTGTTTCCGCTCGTGCGTTCCATAACCCAAGCCGCCCATGCCGAGCTTGAACCGGTCCGCCGCAAGCTCGAATCCATGGTGCCAACCAACCCCTCGATCCGCGACGTGGAACACCAGTACGAGCTGATCGTCAAACGTTGGGTGGCCAAGATGGAGCGTTTGGGGCTGGTGATCAAGGGGCTGTGGCTGGTCGACTTCGACACCGGCGATGGGTACCTCTGCTGGAAGTTTCCCGAGCTTAAAATTGGCCACTACCACGCTTATAACGAGGGGTACACCGGCCGCCGTCCGCTGGACGAGGTAATCCAGGAATTCGATCCGGACTGGGCGGTGTAAATTCATGAAACGCTCCTGCCGAGAGCCGGAGTCGTTTGCGGCGTGCTGTCTCATCACCCTGCGCTACTCCTGGCGAATGTGCTTTGCCATGACGGAAGTGTGGTAACCCCATCATGGAGCTGATCTGCGGAATCCAGAATCTGCAACCGCAGCATCGCGGGTGCGTCGCCACCATCGGTAATTTCGACGGTGTCCATCTCGGCCATCAGGCGGTCATTGGTCAGTTGGCCGAAAAGGCATCGGAACTCAAGTTGCCGGCGGTGGTAATCCTGTTTGAACCGCAACCCCAGGAGTTCTTCCGGCCAACTGCGGCTCCGGGAAGACTGATGCGGTTGCGCGACAAACTTATGGTATTGCGACGCTACTCGGTGGATCGGGTTTTTTGCCTGCGATTCGATGCGCGTTTGGCGCTAATGACGGCCGAGGACTTCATCAGCGAGATCCTGGTCAAGGGACTCGGCATCCGATACCTTGTTGTGGGCGACGATTTCCGCTTTGGGGCAAAGCGAGACGGCAATTTCGCTCTGTTGCAGGATGCCGGCAGGCGCAAGGGATTCACGGTCGCGCCGATGCACACTTTCAGCATCGACGGGGCGCGTGTCAGCAGCACGCGCATCCGCGAGGCCCTGGCAATCGGCGACATGGCTGGTGCCGAACGCCTGCTCGGGCGCAATTTTCGCATGGCCGGGCGCGTGGCCCATGGCGACAAGCGCGGCCGCACTATCGGCATGCCCACGGCCAATATCCATTTGCATCGCAAGACAACACCGTTGCGCGGCGTTTTCGTCGTAGAAATGTTCGGCCCGGAAGGCGAACCGTTGCCGGGAGTGGCGAACATCGGCACGCGCCCCACGGTCGATGGAACCCGCACGCTGCTTGAAGTCCATCTGTTCGACTTCAATCGCGATATCTATGGGTGCCATGTGAGTGTGGAATTTTTGCACAAGCTAAGGGATGAGCAGCGCTTTGCCTCGTTCGACGAGCTCAAGGCACGTATTTACCGGGATGCCGACGAGGCGCGCGCCTGGTTCGAAAACCGTGCCCGCCAATGATGCAATCTTGGACTTTTTGCGCGCCACAACGGAAAATGGCACCCCGGAAACTAACTGATTGCGATAATTTCCCGGCTCGGCGCCCGCGGGCGCAGAACTGCAGACCGATTAGCGAGCAGTAATGATGGATAAGCAAGAAAAAGACTACAAGCAGACTCTGAATCTGCCGCAAACCGATTTCCCGATGAAGGCCAATTTGGCGGCGCGCGAACCGGAAATCCTCGAACGCTGGAAGCGTCTGGATCTCTACCAGCGCCTGCGCGAGCGCGCTGTCGGGCGGCCAAAGTATGTTTTGCACGATGGCCCGCCGTACGCCAACGGCGACATCCATATCGGTCATGCGCTCAATAAGATTCTCAAGGATATTATCGTCAAGGCCCGGACCTTGGCTGGATTCGACGCGCCCTATGTCCCCGGCTGGGATTGCCATGGACTGCCGATAGAACACATGGTGGAAAAGAAAATCGGCAAAGCCGGCGAAAAGGTCCACCCTGCGGCATTCCGTAAGGCGTGCCGTGAGTATGCGGCCAAACAGGTCGACGGCCAGCGTGCGGACTTCAAGCGTCTCGGCGTAATCGGCGACTGGGAGCGGCCCTACCTGACGATGGATTTCCGCTTCGAGGCCAACATTATCCGCGAGCTCGGCAAGGTCATCGGGCGCGATCACCTGTACAAAAGCTTCAAGCCGGTGCACTGGTGCATCGACTGCGGTTCTGCGCTGGCCGAGGCCGAGGTGGAGTACGAGGATAAGACCTCGCCTGCGATCGACGTGCGTTTTGCACTGGTCGACGAGGAAGAGCTGTTTGCGCGCTGTTCGCACGCGCCCGGGCATGAACGCGAGGGCAGGGGGCCGTTATCGGTACCGATCTGGACGACAACGCCCTGGACCTTGCCGGCCAATCAGGCCGTGGCGCTCAATCCGCAGGTTGAATACGTGTTGCTGCAATGCGAAAGCGAGCGCGGTCCCGAACGCTTGATCCTGGCCGATGCGCTGGTAAAGGACGCGATGACTCGCTATGGGATCAGCCAGTATCGCGTGCTGGCTACCTGCCGCGGTGCGGATCTCGAGGGGCTGCGCCTGCGGCACCCGTTCTATGCGCGCGAGGTGCCGCTGATCCTCGGGGCGCACGTCACGACCGATTCCGGCACGGGCGCCGTGCACACGGCGCCGGGCCACGGCCAGGACGATTTCGTTGTCGGCAGCCGCTACAACCTGCCGATCGAAAATCCGGTGGGCGGGGATGGCAAATTCCTTCCCGGCACCGAATTCTTTGCCGGCGAGCATGTGTTTACGGCAAATGATCATGTCATCGAGTTGCTCAAGGCGCGCGGCGCGCTGCTGCGGGTCGAAGCGCTGCGCCACAGCTATCCTCATTGCTGGCGCCACAAGACACCGATCATATTCCGCGCCACTCCGCAGTGGTTTATCGGC
>JAKBDW010000391.1:0-3497 GCA_021834245.1 Pseudomonadota bacterium | reverse complement strand
GGCTGAGCCAACTTTCGCGCTATTTGGTATCCCATCTGAGCGCGAAAGAGAGAAAGATGACGCAAAATGCGAATGCACTCGAAGGATAGGCCAAGGACGACCACCGCAAGAACAAAGATTCCAAACAGTTTTGACTTGCGCGGCGCCCGCACGTCATATCGCAATGGCGCCCAAGAGAGAAGCGCGTAACCCAATGCGGCAAGTCCGATGGCGGGATGAAATAGCAATCCTCCAATAAGTAGAGACCCGGCAGGCAGTTTATAGCCATAGGAGTGTAGGAGAATTGATACCGCGATCAGAAGATAAAGCGGAGCCTCCATGCGGACCATATTGGCCGCGAACACAACCGGTGGAGCGATCAAAACAAGGGTAATGACTGCCCCGTAAATCCACGAGCGCGTCAACCGATAGAAAGCCACCGAAAATATAGTTGTCCCACCTGCTACGAGGAGTTCGCAGAAGGTTCTCGCGGTTTCAATGCTCGAACCAAATATTCTTAGGACTATGCCGAGCAGGATCGTGAAGCCATCCGGCACCCAAAAAATGCCGTCCGGGGCATTCAGTGTCAACGGTTGGAGAGAATGATGTCCGGCCCACCACCGGGCCGGAATAAAAAAACGCGCTTCGTCGTTCCATGGAACCGGGAACACAAGCCGGTTTTTGTACGCCAACACGAACATCACTGTACCAGCTAGGACAGCGAAAATAAGATAGATACGGCGGGGCAGAGCATCAGCCATTTGCTCCCCCATCCTTTACACAAAAGTGGTGATAAAGCTTGAACCCGTACCGCCCATCTACAGAGGACCAAGTCCAGAATTCACGCCACTGTGAGGGCCCACCATCCTGAAATGCACCCAGCCCAACGTACGGCAATAATCCAGGATGAAACTCTGCGACGCCAACCACTTGGCACGCGGCCCACGCGTCCTTCGTGAACGGAGTCACCACGGTCTCACGCGCATAATTACATCCGCCAAGCTTTCCGACATCTGGCCAAAGATACGGTAAAACAACATCGTTATCCGTAAAAAAGAACACTGTTGAGCGATCCCTTGTGCAAACCTCGTTCAGCGCCTGGGATAACTCATTCACCATTACCGCAACATCATCTTGTTCTACTGATCTCGAAGCAGAAAAGATTTTGCTTATGCCGATCTTCGAAGCAGCTCTCCACTCAAACCCTCCATACAAAAGGATCAAGCACACCAAGCAACATGAAAGAAAATTTAGAGATCTCAAAGTGTGTTAGCTCCTTGCAGACGGATTCGCTAAGCCTTATCAATGAGGAAACAAATATTGAAGAAGTTTTTATTATAGCGCCTAAGTATAGGCGTAACTCTTTGAAACCAATGTTTCAGCCAAACATCTAGAGTCCCATAACCCTTTAACCTGCACCGCAGACCATTCCCGAAGTCTTCGGGGTGTGGGGATCTCGCGAGCGTTATGTTCTGCCGCGATCGCGCGGAGCGACCTCGCGCCGGCGACCTGAATCGCTGTGATGGTTGGAAGGAGTTCTGCGCGGTTCTGGCTCGCTGTTTGGCTACGCACTTGGCGCGCGGCAGCTCCGATCTCTGCAAACCGTTCAGCCGAGACGCGTCGGCCGCCAAGCTTCGTTCCCCGCGCCCTTGCGGCGGCGAGAGCTGCCTTGGTCCTCTTTGAGATGGCCTCGGCTTCTTGCTCAGCGACGGCGGCCAGGATATGCACCACGAACCGATTCGCCCGCGGCATATCGACAGCCACAAACTCAACGCCGGACTCCACGAGATTCGAAATGAAGGCAACGTTGCGGGCGAGGCGATCAAGCTTGGCGATCACCAGGGTAGCGCGATGCTTGCGGCAGAGCTTGAGGGCGGTAGCGAGGGCGGGACGATCATTGCGCTTGCCGCTTTCAACCTCCAGGACCTCCTGTACCAGGGTCCAGTCTCCCCCATTCAGGAATCCGGCGACGGCAGCGCGCTGCGCTTCGAGTCCCAGGCCGCATGCACCCTGCCGTACCGTTGAGACCCTGAGGTAGCTCACAAACTTGCCGTTTTCCATTGCTTCGCACCCTTTGTTACGTTTCTTCTACGTCCGTAGAAAGAATGTAACAGGCTCGCCTGAGACTCTCAGAGGGAGTGATCCGAGGGTTCAATAACCTGTTTTCAAGGGACCGTCTACATGGCTAGGAATGCTGACAGCAGCGTGCCGTACCATCCGACCAAGATCAGATGTTTATCGTGTGCGAAGCCAACTGAAGCAAGGCCGAACTGCTTGCCATCCTCCCGCATTACGATCCTGTAGCCATCAGCAATGGGCTCTTGTCCGACGAGCCAAACATTCAGGGTTAGGTCGTTAAAGTGACCGTCTACCACCGTTCGTGAGGTCAGCGGGATTTCTTGAGGTGAGATGATCGCTTGCTCTAGCTCTATCCGTGGTCATTCGTGACCGAAAGGCCCTCGGCGGCTTGCGCACGCACCAACAACTGAACTTCTTCAAATGTCATCACCCCTTACCTTATTGGCTTACCCGGCGTCCCCAGACCCGGAGGACCCAAGAAAGGGCCACATAGGTTAGTGCTGCGAGGGCGATAAACACCAAGCCTGAGTGCCATGTAATCGAAAATACTCTCGGTTGATCTTCGTGTTCCCACGGCACTCCACGCGGGGAGTAAAGATACGCAATCGAGATCAATACCGACAACAGAAGGCTGACCGTGATGCGCAGTTACATCAATCACCTCTTGCAGTGAGATTACAGCCTTCAGCCTCTCACTTCGAGATTGTAATCGTACTTCTAAAAACGCCGTCTTCAGACCATCCAACGGGGTATCTGGCACTCGGTCTGACTCTCACGGTCAAAAAGCCTAGCAGCGACCAGGAACAGGACTAAAGCCATGAATCCATCCACAAGGCATATCCTGCTCGGATTGTGGGCGGCAGCTCGATGACTCTGGGCTTTGGCCTTGTCGCGGCATATGCCACGTTAGGTTTATTCCTCCACCACATGTTCATCATTGATGTGCATTCTGCGGTAGGCCTTTTGTTCTTCGCCTTCCCAGCGTTGCTCATATTAGCGGGTGCTGTGCTCACACTCCGGGCTTTTGTGCAGCAATCATATTGTGTCTTTCGTTTCTTTTTGGCTGGCGACTACGCCACCCCAATACAAGCAAAGACTGAGCCATGGAAAAGACGGCAAAGAGCCGCCTTGGAAAACGCCCAAAACGTTTCCCACTTTGCCCACAGCTCCGGCGACGGGAAGTTTAGGAAGCGTGCAGGTCGATATTGATGGATCCATCCGGGAAGTCTGCTCGCAGCTCCAGAGTGCCCCCCAGAGCCTCCACGTACTCCCGCAAGGTGCTAAGGTACATGTCGGTGCGGCCTTCGAGCTTAGATACGGAACCCTGATCGACATGCAGACGTTCCGCTGCGGTTACCTGGGTCAAGCTGCGAGCCTTACGCATCTTGTCCAACGGCATCGACGCCAGCGTCTCCTCTAGGCGAGCATCCAGGCGCGCT
>JAKBDW010000586.1:0-3511 GCA_021834245.1 Pseudomonadota bacterium | reverse complement strand
TGATTGTCCCGAGCGGCACCTCACGGAGATCAATGGTCCGCTCGAACCGCTCGCTTCAGGTATGTCGCTACTGCCGGATACAGAGCCGCGGCCTTTTGCCGTCATGGGTGCCGCCCAAACACTGATACATCAGAATAGGTTCTGGACTATTACTATGACACAGGCGCGAGCAATGCTTGCCTGCGTGCGCAGATTGCCTGAAATCGCACAGTACGCGCGCCCAGGAGGCCTCGCCTCTGCGGCCAATGAGCGCAAGACGGTAGCGATAAATGGTGATCGGCCGACAAAACCCCAGATTCGCGGTTGAATGGGGCCTCCGTCCGATCGCGGTTTTCAAGGAGTGTTGCGCAGGCTCATGATGCATTATGGTCTTGATCTAGGCCTGGACACGCTGGAACATGCGGTCGGCAGAATTTAGGTCAATCCATCCGCCTCTGGCGGACTGCCACAGCTGCGCAAGCCGCTGGCCAATGCACGACAATCGGTGGATAGAGTCTGGGACCGACATTGCACCGCCACACGCGTACCGCGTCGACACACAGGTCTAGATAATATATTTTTAATGCAAGAATACCCCGAGGAATGCGCCATGCGTTTAAGTCCAATCCGCTACTTCTGGTTTTTGATCCTGCTCTTGCCTGTCATGGGATTTAGCGGCTGCGGACCCAGTCCGGACGACCCGATCACATTGCAGAGCTTCAGCGTAACCGGCACTTCTCCATCACAGGGAGGCCAGGCGCCAATCAATCCTGGGACCAACAACGGACAGTTTTCCATAAACTGGGTTGTAACGGGCAATATCTATACCGCTACGGTTGCGATCAATTCGGGATCAGTTTTCGATCCAAATTCCAACATCGTACTTGCCACAAGCTGCGGCAAGCGCTCGCAAGTCGACAATTGTCAATCCGCAGGCACCCTCAACTGCACCTTCAACAATTCGGACATAATGCAATGCGCCGACGGCGCGACTACTTATTCGGCCCAGGACCTGACCGGGTTTCTGACGACAGTGCCAATGAACGCCTATATGGTGATACAAGCCTGTAACCCGTCGGGCAGTGTTTGCCAAACCTCCTCCGCGTCGGTTCAGATTCAGTAGATCATCGACGACGATCCATTCGATAGCGTGCCCTTCGCCACGCGGACAGGCTCCCGCGTGAGTCGAATTCGGCGCATAAAGCGGATTGTCGGATAAATTGGTTTACAGGCTACATATCGTGGCATCAAGATTTCCCGCCGCAGGCGGTAAAAGTTTGAGTGCCGTCAATACCCGCGGAATGCGTAGACGTACTCGATCCCAGCATAGGCGCCGGCCGCAAGACCACTGGTTTGGTCCATGCCGATCTTTACTCCAATGGACCCGCTTCTGCTGGTTTTCAGGCCATCGATGACGTAACCCACCTTGTACTCGTGATAATCGCGATCGCCCTGCTCCACCAACTCGATTCCGTGATAAATCACGCCGTCCTCTAGGCGATGCAGAACCCGCACCCGGGACCAGTAACTTGCCGGACTAAAGGTGAAACTTGCAGCCGCATCCATGCGCCACTTCGCAGCAAAGTAACGGCTTAAGTCCATGGCCAAAAGCGGGTAGATCTGCGAACCGCGCATGCGTGCGCTGGGATTATCTGGGCTCAGACGGGTGTCGCGATAGCCGGCGCCGCCGTAAATTCCCCAATGCCAATCGCCATCCGATCCCTGCCTGCCAAATGACGCAGACAGCCCGGGGGCACGAGCCTGCGTTTCCGTGCCGTCGCTGTTGAATCGATATCTCACCCAGTCCAGCCAGTAACGCTGCACCCAGCCATTGCCCAGTTCGCTTTGACCACCCAAAGGGAGAATCGCGCCGACATAGGCATATGCGTTATGGTTTTCGCCGGCTTCAGCCCCGGCGAGTCCGAGCCAACCTGCGGCAGAGGCCGTGCCCGGGAACAAAAGGGCCAAAGTGATCAAACTGACAAATAATACCGGCAACACCGATTTCACCGATGACATAAGGCCAGGTGCCTTGTTTTGTCGGGTCTGAACCGACCCGTCCTGGCGCCGCGTGATGCTGATCTGCGATATGTGAATCGGCGCCGCAAGCGACGGCAAAACGACAGTCTCTTCCACGTGCCCACGCGGTGCCTTGTCGGTTGCCAGTCCGAAAATCGACAACTCTACCTCCGCGTCCTGGATTAGAGGCCCGAAAGTAATCAGACGCGCGGGCTGGTGCGTCCAGTCACTGCGCGCAAGGATACCCAGCTGACCCTGATCACCTTTTTCTCCTATCCGGCGGCAGATCACAGGTAACCATTCTTCCGGCGATACCAACGCAGCACGCCGCTGCCTACCCTCCTCGCTGAACCGATCGACAATCCATGCGATCGGCGTTGTGATTTCCTCATGCAGATCCAATACCCGCCACTGCAGGTCAGACCCATAAAGAAAATCCTCGAGCTTCATGGCCGCCCCTTCCGACTCGCTGGAGAACGTCAGTCCGTAGTGGTGTTTTTCGCGCGACGGCCGTGCCGGAGAACTGGCCGGCGTGCGATAGAATCGATGCCGCGACGTGCTTTGGCGCGCATCGTGATGTTGAATGATGCCGTCAAAGGGTGACACGCCGGCTGGCAGATAGATCCGCCCGCTGACCGACTTCTGCGCTAGCTCCTGCTCCAGCACCAACCTGCACCCGCTCGACGAAATGTCTTCCGCCAACCCCAGCGCCACACTGCCATTGCCGATCGCCATTTCGATCGGCAATGGAATTGGGAAGCGATAGTCCTGGCGCCGATGCTTTCTACGTACAGTGAAGCGCACAACAACTCCAGCTAATCCTAAGTTGACACTTGCCCAGATCAAGTTCGCGACGAAAGCGCCGCGCGCAAGGTAGTGATGATGCGTCCAAAGCACGGCACCAATGACAATCGCCAAGGCACTCGCGCTGACAACCGCCATCTGCGGCAGCATGTGGCGTCGCTCCCTTTTACCGGATGCCTGCTTGGGCGTAACGCGAAAAGAAATATGCCGGCGCAGACCGCCAAGCGTAGCGCGAATGAACACGGCGAACCGTGCCATGTTGTACTCTTCCGTGAGCAAGGTACGGCCATAGCCGCGCGCGATTTCTTCGAAAGACCAGAAGCACAACACATAAAACGGCAGGAAGTGCCAGACAAAACTCCAGCCAAACACGGCAATCGGCATGATCCCGGTAGTCAATACGATCACTGGTGCCACGTAAAACACTGCCTTCGACCAGCCGTCGAAATAGGTCAACACGGACGCCAGATAGTTCAGGCGCTGCGCTAATGTCAGTCCGCGCGAGAAAAGTATCCCCTCCTTGCGCCACACCTGGATCGCACCTTCGCCCCAGCGCAATCGCTGGGACAGGAAGCCATCAATTGAGTCAGGCGCCAGACCATAGGCAAGGCTCTGCGGCAGATAAACCGACCGGTAACCCTTTTTGTGCATGCGCACAGAGGTATGTAAGTCTTCGGTTATGGTACCGGTGGCAAACCCGCCGATCTGT
>JAKBDW010000316.1:0-3515 GCA_021834245.1 Pseudomonadota bacterium | reverse complement strand
AAAGTGCACCTGGACGAAGCCGGTGTCTTTCGTGATCGTTTGCCAAAGGATCTGTATCGGTGGCGTGCTTGAGAGTCCCGTGTTGACCCTGGCCGCCGGAGCACCGGAAACGCGAGCCGTCGATTTGCGCCAAAGCTACTTGCTGAGCGTGGGTAGTACCGAGTATCGGATGGTCTTGTTCGCTTGTTTGTATCGTCTCGCTCTATTCCAGGAAGCAGAACCGGGTGCGCCGCGGACAGCAATATTCCCGCCGCCAAGGCTGCGTTTGGCATGACCCTTGCTTCCCTTTAGATCGAAGCGATTTCGATGCTGTTTCATCGAAGCGGGGGACTTATGAGCCTGACTAAGAATCCAATGTGTGTAACTACTTACTCACGGTTAAAGCAACTGTTGTCGACCGCCGGCGCTATCAGTTTCGACCTATTTCTGGTGCTGGGGCTGACTCTGACTCTAGGTAGTCCTGTGGTACGGGCATCCGATGGACCACTCATGTCTGGCAGCGTCACGTTGCCTGTGGCGACCTTCAATCTGTCGGGTAACGCCGGACTCGATGAACAAGCGCTCGTCGAATTTAATCACGGTCATCACGATCGGGCGGCACAGCTGTGGCGTGTGCTGGCGGAGGACGGGGATAGGGATGCTCAATACGCGCTCGGGTCTTTGTACTTTAGTGGCGACATTCAAGCCGGCGTAGACCGCAACCTGGAAACCGCTGCAACCTGGTACAGACGGGCCGCCAGACAGGGACATATTGCCGCCCAGTACAATCTGGGGATCCTGTATGCCAGTGGCATGGGAGTGCCGCACGATATGGGCCAAGCCGCCTACTGGTGGCGGCTCGCCGCGATTCAGGGGCACACCCAGGCTCAATTCAATTTGGGGCTGTTGTACGCTCAGGGCAGCGGCGTGGCCGTCAATCCGGCGGAGGCGGTGCGCTGGTGGGGAGTGGCGGCCGAGCATGGTTACGCGCCGGCCCAGTTTAATTTGGGCCTCATGTATATGATGGGAGATGGTGTCAGAGAAAGCCGGATCGAGGCCGTCCGACTGTGGCAGCTGTCTGCCAAGCAGGGTTTTGGTCAGGCGATTCAAGTTCTGGCAACTATGAAAGGCACGGAATAATCGGGATTCGTCGTCAATCTGTCTGGCTTTACGCGTAAAAACAATAAGTTAAATCCTGTTCTTAACCTTTCCATCCGGCAGTGGTGCATGTGCACCACTGCCGGACGGCCTTGCCTGCACCTTTTTTCGGGTTGCGGTTCTTCGCGGTTCGCAGCAAAATGAGGCGCGCTACTAGAAAAGACGACAATTACGTCTGCGCATCTTCCATTCAAATTAGCTTTCCACCGAATAACTTAGTGAGGAGAAGGAAATGACAATTAAGCCTATTACGCGATACGGCGCAGTATTCGCCGTCGCGCTTGCCATCTTGGGGTGGTGCACAAACGCGGTAGCGTCCGAGAAGTACGGTGTCTTCGAACGCATTCTCGACGCCTCGGGCACCTTTGATCAGACGACGGCGGCGCTTGAGCAAAGCCTAGCCGGATCGAATTTTGTGCTGCACGCCAAGGAAGACTTGGCGGTACCGGGCAATGTTCAACAGGCGCGGGTGTACATCCTGACCTCTCCGACATACGAAGATGCGGCCAAGGATATGGCTCCAAACACGATCTCCGCGCAGATTCTGCGTGTTGCCGTCTACACCTATGGCCCTGGGAGAAAGACCCAAATCGACATGGCAAACCCCGTCGCACTCGCGATGGTGTACTACGCCGGCACAAAGCAGTATCCGCAATTGATTGCGGCGGCCAAGACGGTTTCGCAGCAAATCCAGGACGTCGTTGCCAAGATTCCCGGCACGCCCGTGACTGTACAGCTTCCGCCTACGCGCTCTGAGAGTGATCTGAATAGCTTCGACGGTGATGGTCCGGCCAAGATGATGGCCAAGTGGCGCAACTGGAGTGAAAGCCAAGATACCGTCTACAAGACCAATGCCGACGATTTCGCGGCGACCGTGGCCAAGGTGGAAGCCTCGCTAAAGGCAAGCAAGGACAAGGGGTCGGATAATCCGTCCGGCTGGCGCCTGGTTGCCAAGATCCCCGTAGGTACTAACGCGGTATGGTTCGGAATCACCAACACCTATACCGAAAGCAAGTGCATCCGTATCAATTCCGATTTCCGTAGCACGGGCAAGTCCAAGGATGCGCCTTATCCGGGTGTGGACCATGCACCGGCGCTGCCACTTGAGGTGCTGGTCATCAACAATGGCAAGCATGTACAGGTGGCGCAGTACGGCGAGATGTGGCGCATGCAGCTCTACTTCTGGGATTCGGGCTATCTAGCATTTGCCAAGAATACGCTGATCCCCAATACCATTTTCGGATCAATCGATACCGCATTGACGGCCTCAAGCAAGTAAGCTGTCGGCGACTAGCTGCATCTTTAAAATTGAGGGCCGGAGAGAAAACTCTCCGGCCCTTTTATTTTGGCGCAATGTTTGGTGCGCGGCTTGGCTGCAGCCGGTAATTCGCCGGCAGTGGAGGCGCAGGCTTGCCATATCAGGGATGCTGCGATCGATGTCCGACAAGATCGTAGCGCTGCGGTTATTTCGCGTCGGCTATAGGTAAGTTGATCTTCTCAAGCATTGCGCGCGTCGTGCGCTGCTGATTTTGGAGCATCTGGCGCGCCGCTTCCAGTTCAGTGATGCGCTCACCGAGATTATCAAGATTGTCGCGTACTCTCTTCAGGTTCTGCAGGCGGCGCTCCATTAGCGTCTTATGTTCGCGGATCTGGCTCATCATAGGCGCCATCACTGCCTTGCTCCATGCTTTGGCGCCGCCGTTGCATTCTTCGAATATGCCACGTGCCCGGCTGACCAAAGTAATGAAGAATTTCTTGATGACGAAGTGCTGTTCTGTCATCAGCATGATTGGGCTGGTGCGGAATACCTCGGCTTCATCTTGCAGCCGTTGCAAATCACTGCGGTAACTCAGAACCGAGAAACCCACTGGCTTGAGTCTGGCGACTCCATGTTCGGCGTCGAACTTCTTGTAAATTGCGTCGGCTAACCCCTTAATCTGGTGTGTCTGCTTGTTTACCTTGTCCATCATTTCCGCGGCGCCGCGGAAAAAGCTGGTAATGCCATGTTTGAGGCCGTGCGTCGTCCAGCTGTCCTGCATGTCCTGACGGGTTTTGCTTATCAGTCGATCGAAGTTTTCCAGGCTCAGGTAATCAAGAAGGATATTGATCTGGTCCGACATCACTAATCGCGTTGACTGAAAGCTCTCGAGTTTTTTGTCGTAGGCCTCTTTTTCGGTCTGGAGGCGCACCTCTAGCTCCTGGATGACATCCCGGCTCTTGCCGCCAAGCCCTCTAAGCTCCTTAAGCTGACTATTTGTTGCAGCGAGGCGCGCCCCGACCACAGCCTCCGTACTTTCGACCATGCCGCCAATTTCGCGCGCTACCTTGTCTTGAAGAAAAAGCTGTTTTGCGGGAATCAGATCTTCCGAAAGACTGAC
>JAKBDW010000243.1:0-3526 GCA_021834245.1 Pseudomonadota bacterium | reverse complement strand
CCTTTTCGTGCGCCAGTAGCGCCTGCGCTATCTTATCGGCAATATCTGGATAGACGTAATGCTCCTTCAGGTTCGCAATCACTGCATCAATCGCTCGTTGCTTCTCTGTACTGTCTAGGCTCGAGTCAATAGCGGGCGTGCCGCTGGCGCCATTCGGGTTCGACCGCGAATCTTGAAGTTTGCCAAACCCGAACGCCGCCAGTGCTGGACGTTGAGGCCCCATTGTCAGGGCGCCCGGCAGCCAGGAATTGCCGAAATGGTTGATTAGAATAGGGACGACGCCAAGAGCGGCAAGTGACAGTACACTTCCGAAAAGCAAAGCTGCCGGACGTGGCGATTCCGGTCCCTGAGCGCGGAAGAAGAACATTCTGTCGGAACGGCCTGCAGGCTGGATGCCGAGAGGTTCCGGCACGGGATAGCCGTTCACTCGAGGTATGGAGATTACCAGGTCGATCAGCAGGTCCAGCCAGAGCCGGAGCTGGGCCAGGAATCCCCTTTCATCTCGCGCTCGGTCGCGGAACAGCAGGAGGGCTTCCGCGCCAAAATCTTCACGAAAATGAGAAGGAAAAAGCCGAAACAGCCAGGCGTAGATATTCTCAGACATATTCCCCTCGCAAGATCTTTTTCGTCCGCGCGACCCGCAACAGGTCAGCGAGCCTCTCGGCCTCTGCGCGCGCCAGCTTGCGTCCAACTGAGGTCAACCGGTAGTAGCGGCGTCGCTCATGACCGAGCTTTGGGTCTTCACGCAGATCGACCTCTTCAATGAATTTCTCTTCGAGTAAGGCCTGAATTGAGCTGTAGAGCGTCCCTGGCCCCAGGCGCATGCGGCCGCCGGTCTGGTCAGCCACCTGTCGCATAATTCCGTAACCATGCAGATCTTCACCGACCAGTGAAAGCAGAATCTGGAACGCCGCCGAAGGCAATGGATCGAGTTTTCTTTTGGGCATATATGCTCGATAATCGATATATCGATAAACAACTATACTCCCATCCTGTTCGATGCGCAATATGTTTTTGTTGAAATTATTGCTTGGACGAAGCGGGCACTGTGGAGCAGGCTACGCGGTGTAAGCGCGTATTAACCATCGCCATCGATGCTCATGCGTCTTCTGTTGAAGGAATATCAGCCAGCAGAGGCCGTGCAATTCGAAAAGAATAGCGGTACACACCGGGGTTGCGCCGTGGGCTTTTTCTAGGTATAGAACCGACGAACTCCAGGGCGTAAAGGCGATGCTGGGGCCACCGACTTCCCGACCGCCAGACAAGCGCGGTATTGAATCACGGGTGCAGCGAGGCCAGGTAGGCGGCGAGCGAAATCATGTCGTCGAGAGTCAGTTTGCCAACCACCGGCCTCATCATCATGACGTCCGGCCCGGAGCGGGCGCCGCTTTGGATGTCATAGAGTTGCCGGACGATGTAGCTGGGTGAGCGGCCGGCGATGGAGGGCACGTCGCCGCTGCCTGTGAGGTCCGGCCCGTGGCAGATGTCGCACGCCATGGTTTTCCCCGCGCCGCCGGTGATGGCCAACTGCTTTCCATTTTCAATGCTGCCGGGAGGGACGTAAGCAATGAACGGGGACGCGTCGTCGCGCATCTCGGTCAATTCCACGTTGACGGGCGTTTCGATGATGCGATGGCCAATCGGTACCGTCCCGGCGCCTGCTGTGGGAACCAGCATCCAGCCCGCTACGTGTGTTTTAGGAACAGTCGCGGTCTCGACCACGCGAATCCAAGGCTTGGGTGTCAGTCGGGAGAAGTATTTGGCGGCGGCCTCGACCTCCTTTTTGTCAGCTTTGCTTTCATGGGTGTCCATGGCAGTAGCCGGCAGGAAATCGGGGTTTGAAGTCTTGCGCTGGCCGCTCTTGAAATCGGCCATCTGCTGGATGATGTAGGCTTCAGGCAGGCCGGCCAGGCTGGCATTTTCAGGACGGCCCTGTCCGTTGGGCAGGTGGCAGTAGCCGCAAGCCAGCACCTCGGGCTTGCTGCCGTGCGCTACAACCTCAGGCATGGGCGGGTGCCCGTCCGGATGCCAGTCGGGCGGATTGAATCCGTCGTTGATCTGCCGCAGGGTAAACGCTGCCGAGCTTCCCGGCACGTGCTTCAGAGTGTTGTCGGCGGGCTTGGCGGGTGACGCCTTTTGCGGAGGGTTGACGGCGTACGCCCAATACGGAGGCGGTTCAGGCATCATTCGCGCTTTTGTTGTTGCCCCTTGATTCCTGCCGGTCGCGGCCACCGCCGCGCTGATCGCAAGCAGTGCTGCAATGAGCGGCAATCTGCGTTGCCGTTGCAAGTGCCTCTTGCGTGTGGAACTGCTGTTGTTGCCGGCACCGTTGCCCGCTGCCATCCCCGATTTGTCCACCCTCATTCGCGAATCCTCCGTGATCCATGTAAATTGCAGGTACGAAGTGTAACACGAGATCGAAAGTAGAAAACCGTCAGAGAAAAGTTTGCATCAGACCCTCTGACGATGGTTCGAAAACCGGACAAGACGCTGTGTTACCAGTTCAAGGGCGCTTGTCAAGCGATTCAATTGGAAAGTGGCCCGAGATGCGGACGCAAGTTATTTCGAACCATTCGCCACCGCCGGGATGGCATTTCGTCGTTCTGTAGAGGCGGGCAATTGCGCTTTTGTCACCCCGTTCTGTGATGGGGGTCACGGACTCCAGATAGCATTTGGGAAATTGTTGTTATTATAGTTTTTAAATCAACGTTTTTGTCGATCATACGATTCGAGAGGCGGAAGAAGGTGTCCGCCTAGGACGCGAGGTTCGGGCCAAGAGAGCCGTCGTTTAACCAGCCTGTTGCGCGCATGGGGAGATGTCGCGCAACCCGGCAGATAAAAAACGGCCGCGATTGGAGTGAAAATAAATGAGTGAAACCACCCAGAATTACCTCGCTCCTGACACCTACGAAATCGGATCAAACGTCCTGATCTTCAGCAGCGACAGGGGCTTTATTGATCACCACCGTGCGATCTTGGTCTCCATCGGGTTCGTTCCCATCACGGTGAATACGCTGGAGGCGGCGCTTGCCATCCTCCGGATGATGGTTGTAGAACTCGTGATTGTGGATGAGGAGGCAGGCGTTCTGGAGACTCAGAGAATATTGAAACGAGCCGGAGATGACGGGCAGAACGTTCCCGTTCTGGTGGTAAGCACTGGCGCCGATGCGGAGCTGCCACTCCAGGCAATTAAACTTGGATCTGCGTTTTACCTGAACCGGCCTGCCTTCCAGGACGATGTCGTGCGGGCGCTTCTTGCCCATTGCGGACATCCTTTGTGGGAAGCACAACAGAACTGAGCGTCTGGCCAGAACGCAAACCGTAAATCCCGTCTGCCAATTGGGGAGATAGCGTAGAACCTGCGAGCTTAAGACGCGGCTATTGTTGATTTGTAAATCCGCGGAGAGCCGCGGAGTTCCCGGAGGTCGGAGCCCTGAGCTGGCATTGCGTCATCGTCAATCGGAAGCTGGTTCAATCACAAATCGGTCGGCGGCGTGAACACAGACCATGTCGAGCGGCTTGTCTC
>JAKBDW010000133.1:0-14401 GCA_021834245.1 Pseudomonadota bacterium | reverse complement strand
AGCTGACAGTACATGCGCCGCTGGCTGCGCGGCGTTTCAGGCCGGGGCAGTTTTTCCGGTTGCAAAACTTCGAAACGCACGCACCACTCGTGGATCGCACACATCTGCAAACCGAGGCGCTGGCGCTTTACGGAGCAAAAATCGACAAAGAGCAAGGTCTGGTTTCCGTCATTGTCATCGAACAGGGCGCGAGTTCGCGGCTGGTAGCAACGCTTAAGCCAGGCGATCCGCTCACATTCATGGGTCCGACCGGTGTTCGTACGACGATCCCAGACGAAAGGGAAACGGTTATGGTGGTCGGCGGTATGCTCGGCGCCGCCCATATCCGATCGGTCGGCCCGGCTTTGCGCGCCGCCGGCAATCGCGTTTTCTACGTTGCGGCTTTTCTCCGCGCCGAAGACGTGATTTGTCGCGAAGAACTGGAGGCGGCGGCGGATGTCATCCTATGGGTTACCGAACGTGGAGATCCGGTAGCGCCACGCCGGCCACAGGATCGCTCCGCAAGCGGAGATCTTATCGAAGTGTTGGTCCGCTACGCGTCCTGTGGACTTGAAAGCGACGGCACGACACTGCCGATTGGGCTTGAGGACATCGATCGGATTCTGGTCATCGGATCGAGCAGGCTGGTACGCCGCGTGCGTGATGCGCGGGCTGCCGAACTGAAGGATTTTCTTGTGAAGAAACCGCAGACGATTGCGTCAGTCGGAACGCCGATGCAGTGCATGCTGAAGGGCGTTTGTTCGCAATGCCTGCAATGGCAGATTGATCCACACACCGGGCGGCGCACGAAGGCAGTGTTCGCCTGTTCATGGCAGGACCAGCCGCTTGACATTGTCGACCTCGACAATTTGGACGAACGCCTGACGCAGAACAAAGTTCAGGAGTACCTATCCAATCTCTGGCTTGATCATCTATTCGGGGAACTTAGGCGGGAACATTTTGACCGAGGTCGGTCGGCGTAACCTTCGCGGTCGCGTCTTGATTGCATGACGGCCGAGGCAGTTAGAGGTTCGCGGCCGTCGGCAGGAAATCAACCGGATTTATCGCATAGACACCTGGATCAACAACTCGCTCGATCTCCATGGGCCGCCCGTCGCTTGCCGCCTCTGTCATCAGATCGATAGTGCGTGGGACCGCATACGGCACGGAGTTGGATCTTAACACTACGGTGACACGCGGCTTGAGGCGACGCTGCCGGTTCATGCCGACAACCACGCCGACTTCGCCGGTATTAAGCTCGACAATGCTGCCAATTGGATAGATCCCCATACATTGGATGAACTGTTCGACTCTGGTCGGATGAAACTCCCGACCCCGGCCGCCATACATCTGTTTCAGCGCAACATGCGGGGAGAGAGCAGCATGGTAGGCGCGGTCGCTCGTGATCGCGTCGTAGTAGTCCACGATGCCTCCGATCTGGCCGAATAAACCGATATCTTCTTGACGCATGCCGCTCACATAACCCGAGCCATCGTGGCGTTCGTGGTGGCAGCGAGCAACCTCAATTGCGGCCGCGGGAATACCAACCGTGCTTTGTAGGATAGCCACGCCCTCGGGTACATGGCTTTTCATGATTTGGTACTCGGCGTCCGTCAGGGGATCCGGCTTGTTCAGAATTTCGTTCGGAACCTTCATTTTGCCGATATCGTGCAGCAACGCCCCCATACCAAGGACGTTGAGCGCTTCTAAATCAAAACCGAGATGACGACCAAACACCAGTGCGAGAATGCATACCCGCAGGCTGTGCAGGGCGGTATATTCATCCTTTTTCCGCAGCTGTGTAAAACACACCAGCGCGTCAGGATTGCGAATCACACTGGCGGCCATCTCCGTTACCACTTTCTTGACAGCCGCGACTTTCAGCGAGCGCCCTAACCGAATGTCATCCATCACTGCACGAATCAGGGCCCGCGCTTCGTGATGGGCAGCGCGCACGTTATGTGTTTCTTCCTCGACGGTAGTCTGGTCGAGATAACGGGAACCGTCAGGATTTGGGGCAGCCGCCTTGCGCAGCAGTTCGAACTCAAGCTTCCTTTGCTGATCGCCGATAGATATATCGGGGCGCGGTTGCACTGCGCCATAGCCATCGGAGACTTCGATGTATACGAATTGGCAGAAACGCCTCAACTGGAGGATTTCTTCGAGCGAGCGAATTTCAAAACCTTGAAAAAGAAATGGCGTTTCCAGCCACGGACGATCCAGGGCAGAAATGTACATCCCAATTTCAAGATCCTGAACTGCTATCTTCTTTTTCATAGAGCCCGTGCACCGCACTGCCTTTTAAACTTATTGATTTTTCGTGCAAATTCCAAGCCAATGCGCCAGCAATCGCCGGCCAACTTCCTAGATGAGAGAGGGGCCTTAAGATTGCTTGGAAAACAATGGGCTACAGCTGGCAGCCGACCAATTCCGCGGTTGCATACTGATCCCACAGCAGCAATCTGCTCGGGTGGGTGTCACTGTACGTCACTGGACGAGCGGTTTTGGCGTAAACATGGCGGAAGCCAAGGTGCTATGCAAAATAATACCCGACACAAATAGTCAACTATCGGTGCGGATCGTCGATCCCACAGTGAACCGATGTTGAGCCGTGAAGCTGAATCCTCGAATTTCGCCGATACTCAGACCAAGGAGAAGCGCGGCAAATGTCGAATCAGTGAAGCACTCGGCCACCAGGGCGAAACAAATTGCGCGTTGACGTCGACTACAACCACCGCGCTCCGCCCTGCAGCACACTGCACGAAGAACTTCTCGTGCTGGTCTGAACCCGACGCCGCAATGGGGTGGTGCCTCTGCCGCTACCACGGTAAATCCCCTTGAGGCCGGATTTCGCACATGACCCATTTCTAACCCGGCAACAACGCCGGCTTGTTCTGCCATTGCAGCGTCGATCTACGCCAAATTCAGATTAATGGCGTTTTCGAAGCTGACCCGTAGCAAGAGACCCGTTTCCTTGCCGATGGATTGGACTGGAGCGATTAAAGTCGTGAACACTGGCGGAAAATTCGAGGCTTGCTTGGTCCAGGAAAATTGATGGCCGCCAAATGGTGCACCGATGTGGTCACTGGGCAAATACGCGACGACCGACGCTAACCTGCATGTCTAGGATCGTTCAGCGGCATAAGCAACGGTTGACGTCGCCACAACCTATGAACACACTTAGTGCGTGTCCCAGGCGGCAAGGCGCCGGGGTCGTCTTTGACCGCCGCGTGCCCACAACACCTCGAACCAGAGGAGGAACAAAGATATGAATTTTTTGGACAAGATGTCCGGGCGATACAAGCCGCTAACCTACAAGACACGAACAATCATGATTATCAACAGCAAGGGTGGAAGCGGTAAGACGACGCTGGCCACGAATCTTGCGAGCTATTATGCCGCTCGGGCAACGCGCGTCGCACTGGCCGACTTCGACCCACAAAGCTCAAGCCTCGCCTGGCTTGCGGCTCGGCCTGAAGATGCCGCACCGATACGCGCGCTCGCAGCGTGGCGCGATTCACTCTGGGTGCCGCGTGACGTTGATACCGTGGTGATGGACGTAGCCTCAGGCGTGCGTCACCGACACTTGGCGAGGCTGCTGCGCCGCGCTCAAACGGTGATCATACCGGTATTGCCTTCAGCACTCGATATTCGCGCGACCAAGGAATTCATCACTGACCTGCTGGCGGCCCATGCCAAGGCAAGTCTGGGCTCCAAAGTCGCCGTAGTTGCCAACCGTGTGCGGGAGAATACGCGCGCATTCGAAGCGCTGGAGGAATTCTTGACCGGGCTTGCGCTGCCTTTTCTTACCAGCCTGCGCGAAAGTCAGAATTATGTAACTGCTGCGGAACGCGGCGTCGGAATCTTTGAAATGGGGCCCGCATCGGTAGCAACTGACCTCGAACAGTGGGATCCCTTGCTGAAATGGCTCAGGAGCAAGCGAAGCGGCGCAAAGCGCGCGTGACCAGAACAGAATTCGCGCCGCAGACGATCGCTGCGGGGGAAACTGTGAATCTTTCCTGCTTCCCGAATTGATACACCGAACGCGTCATGAATGGCCAATACGGCTATTTCCTGAATAACCATAGAATTATGGCAAATATAAGACTCACCAGAATCGACGTGGTAATGGGAAAATAGAAGATGACATTGCCACGCTTTATGACAATATCCCCGGGTAAGCGTCCCAGGCCTACGCGGGACAACCATGGCCATGCCAGGCCTGCAACAACCAGAAGCACACCGATAATAATAAGAACACGACCCACCATCGCAGTCAGGAAATTGCCTCAAGCTTCATTGTCGCTTTCGATTCATCGGCATAGTCGCGTCCCAGAAACGCAAGTATTTCTTCCCTACGCTTGAGCGTGTCGCTGTAGCCGAGCGCAATGAGTTCGCGACAGTACCCGCTTTCGAACAGCAAATAGCTAATCAATTCACCACTTCCGCCGGCGAAGGCGCCGAGCCCACGCAACATGAAGCGCACTGCGCGCGGAAATTCGTACTTGTGGCGCTCTGCAATTTCGCCCGGATCCCGACTCGGCGAGATCACCAGCGTGGTGACGACGCGCAGCTTCGCTATGCGGTCCTGGGTCCTGCGCTGCTCGACCGGTATTAACTGTATTGCCTCGTTGATGCGTTGCAGGCGTGCCAGATCCGCCTCGAGCCCGTCCAGAAAGATGCTGCTCAGGACGTGACCCCCGATCTGACCGAGCGCCGGGTATGAAGGGGGCTCGGATTGCCGCTTCGGCCCGCCATTGCCTTCCGGTCGAATCCCAATAACGAGAATGCGCTCGGCACCAAGATGTATTGCTGGGCTCATTGGCGCCACCTGGCGCATCGAGCCATCCCCAAAGTACTCGCGCTGGACCTTCACTGCTTCAAATACGAAGGGAATCGCTGACGACGCCATCAAGTGCTCGATGTCGAGACTGGACGCACAGCCAACATGAGTCGAACGTTTCCAGCCCGTCAAGGTAGGCACGCCCTGAAAGAAATTCACCGACTGACCGGAATTATAACCCGAAGCCGAAATACAGAGGGCACGCAAGAAACCAGCATCGATCGACTGTTGAATCCTTTCGCATGGAAGATAGCGCTGCAGAAGACGATAAAGCGGCCTTCTATCGAGCAGTGAAGTAGGATTGCTGCGACCAAGTCCAACCAGAAGCAGCGCTCCCAGCCAGCGCACCCAGTTACGCACGAGCCCGGCTGCGTCGGCGCGGAACACGTGATCCACGTGGAAGTTGCCCCAGACCTTCTCCAGCCGACGCACGGCCTGCTGATAATTGCGTCCATAAATTGCAAGCGCCGCAGCATTTATTGCTCCCGCGGACGCTCCACAGATGATCGGAAAGGGATTGGGCTCTCCGGCTGGCAGCATTTCGGCGATCGCCTTAAGCACACCAACATGATAGGCCGCACGCGCCCCTCCGCCAGACATGACCAGCCCGGTTATGGCCCCTTTGGCCGTGCCCGGCCTATTAACAGTGTCGTCCATCGACCTACCCTTGGCAGCAACCGCCCCTATTCTCGCATCGACGCTTAGCAGATAATGAAAGCAATTTTGATGCCATTACGCGGATCTGCCACAAATGTGCTCGCGCGCATATCCACGGTTATATTACTTACTCTAGCATTCCGGCGGCGCATCGCTGATGTCCACAGACGGAAGTGGCTGGCACGCTTGGCCAGACACCACCCCGGGCGTCATCCGAGTGAGGACAACATTGCACTTCGGCGGCAACGCGGACCCCGCCAACACATTCGCGCAAGCCGCGCAGATTGTTCCGCGCCGACGACTGCGTATCTGCTTCTAGCGCCGGTAAAATAGCAACCGCGATCGCGCTTGCTACTTCTTATGCGTCAATGAATAGCCGGCACCGAACGGCCAGCCAAACGTAGCTGGACAATGCGGACAACCGACGTTACGGGGAGCAGGACTGACCAGTTACGGACCTGTCGCCTGACTGGCGCAGAGATTTCCGTCGGTATATTCATGCATAACCCGCCTCCCGGGGCTCGGCAGGTACTGTTTTGTGGCAAATCTCCGAGCTTTGCGCTCAACCTCTATGCGGTGACAAGCGCAATTCTGCTAGACTTGCCCAAATTCCAGAGGATCTCGGCATGGTCGCACAAGTCACTGAGGAAAAGATCTACCAGGCTCTTAAACGCGTCATCGACCCGGAACTGCGCCACGACGTGGTCGAGCTCGGATTCATCCAGGATATCGATATCGTGGGCGACTACGTACACCTCGACATCCAGCTAACCACCCCGCATTGCCCGTTCGCGGACCGGATCGTGCGGGAGATAAAAGAGGCTGTAAATGCCATTGAGGGTGTCGCCAGAGTGGAAGTCGAGCGGGCCTGTATGAAGGAGTAAGCCCGCCCTGCTCTCTACGCACCGGCATACTGCGTCAGGATGCTCCGTAACGTTCCTGCATGTAGCATCGCTTGCACGGTAGCCAGGCAGGTATGCTGTAGTAGTGCACCATAATCGACTGCAGTACGCTTGCACGGTATTTTGCGTAATCGAAGTCCCGCCCCAGCACCATGTAAAACGGCGTATCTTCAATCACCAACTTCTTGACCTCAATCGACCGAAAATAAGGTGCATAATCCGAGCTTGCCGGCTTGGACTTGGTGAGCACCAGGATATTTTTTCCTGCGAACTTCCGGAAATCGGTATAAATGTCATCCTGCCGACCGTGGTAGGACCCTCCGCCAAAGACGAAGACATCCTGGCGCATGAAGTAAGCCATGAGCGCTGATGTCGAATAGCGATCGGTCGCGAAATAGAAATCGTTCGCGTAAGGTGCCATCGCCTTTCTCAGATCCTGGTTTCTTTCGGTGAAAACGATGGAATCGTAGTGTTTGGTGAACTTCCAGTCTTTCAGCGGCATTACCAAAAGCACGGTCACGATCACAAGGTGGAATGCGGTGAAATACACCATGAATTTCGTCGCGCTAACGAGCTCCTTGGTTGTCAGGTAGATGGCTAGCGAGATGAAAACGAACCCGTAGAACGACAATGGCCAGTGTAGCCCAATGTCTTTATTGGTGGACAGCACAAGAAAGAACAGCAGCGGCAACACCGTAGCATATACGAAGATCTTGAGTTCGCTCTCCCTTGCGCGCGACCCGAGTTCTCGCCAATGCTTGGCAATGAAATAGAGAAGCGGCGGAGTGACAAGATAGACGACGATTCCGAGATACGTCAGCAACTTGTCCGCGGCAAGATGCATTCCGTGATTGCGCGTAATCAAATTGAAGAGGATGTTGTCCCAGCAGTGGGTGTAGTTCCAATAAAGATTAATCAAGGCAAACGGCAATGATGCCGCGAACAAGAGCGCGAAACCGAGAGTCTTGTTGCGATCCCGGTTCGAAAATAGATAGTACGCCAGATAAGAACCGATGAGCAGGACGGCAAAATATTTCGAGATGAATGCCATCCCGAGAAGGATCCCGGAGAGAAAATAATAGGGCATCGACCGGTCCTTTAGAGCTTTGTACAGCAGCGCGGTCGACAGAAATGAGCATATGATAAGCGGCGTGTCCGTCGTGATGAGAATACCCAGCACACCGATCGGCGATACCATGTAGAGAATAGAAACAAGGTAAGCGCGCGTACGATCGTAACTTCTGAGCAGTAGGTAGATGCCGACACCGATGATGGTCGACATCGCTACCGCGGGCGAACGCATCAATAATGTGGAATGGCCGAGCTTGAGAAGCAGGTAGAGAATCCAGCCGACCATCGGCGTGTGGTCATAGTAACCGTAGCTTGGGTGCACGCCCCATTCGATGAAATAGGCCTCGTCCGCCGTCACCGGAATCGCTGCGGCCAGAACAATCTTGATAAGCAATGTGGCAACGAGGGTGATGTAGAAAAGTCGGCGGTATAGTTCGACTCGATCGTCTGCTTCGCTGGTCACATGTGCCTCGTACGATTCAAAAAGATTGTTGAAAAAACGCTTGCGACGGCGCGCATGCGCACTGGTTTTTGGGTACTGAATCCTAGTTACTGAGCTTTTTCTTCAACAGGTCGTTGACCTGCGCAGGATTGGCTTTGCCTTGCGTGGCCTTCATTACCTGGCCAACGAAGAAACCGAAGAGCTTCTCCTGTCCGGCGCGATACTGCTCCAGCTGCCGCGGATTCTGGGAAATAATTTCATCAATTACCCGCTCAATCGCAGAAGAGTCGGTGATCTGTCTTAATCCCTTTTTCTGGATCACGGCATCCGCGTCGCCCTCGCGATTCCACATGGCCTCGAAAACCTCTTTTGCGATCTTGCCGGAAATCGTGTTGTCGACGATCCTGAGCATCAACCCGGCGAGCATGTCTGCTGCGATGGGCGATGCACCAATATCCAAATTGTCACGATTCAGAAACCCACTCAGCTCTCCGGTGACCCAGTTGGCAGTGAGTTTCGCGTCGCCTGCGGCCTTGGCGGCTGTCTCGAAGTAATCCGCCATTTCGCGCGTAGCCGTGAGCACACCAGCATCGTAAGCACTCAGGGCGTACTCGCGCACAAAACGGTCGCGCTTTGCGTCCGGGAGTTCAGGCAGCGTTTTGGCCGTCTCTTCGATAAAATTATCCTGAAGAACCAGGGGCAGCAGGTCCGGATCCGGAAAGTAGCGATAATCGTGAGCCTCTTCTTTGCTGCGCATAGAACGGGTTTCATTCTTGACCGAATCGTACAGACGGGTTTCCTGCACTACCTTGCCTCCCCCCTCGATCAGATCGATCTGACGTTCGATTTCGTACTCAATCGCCTTTTCCACGAAACGGAAGGAATTGATATTTTTCAGCTCAGCCCGGGTACCAAACGCATGCTGACCGCGTGGACGCACCGATACGTTAGCGTCGCAGCGGAATGATCCCTCCTGCATATTGCCGTCGCATATCTCGAGATAGCGTACCAGCGCGTGCAGTTTCTTGAGGTAGGAAACCGCCTCCTTCGCCGAGCGCATGTCCGGCTCTGATACGATCTCAAGCAGCGGTGTACCGGCGCGGTTCAGGTCGATCCCCGTGAGTCCATGAAAATCTTCGTGCAGAGACTTGCCGGCATCCTCTTCAAGATGCGCCCGGGTGATGCCAATTTCGCGTACGGCGCCGTCCACTTCGATCGCAAGCTTGCCACGCTGCACGATCGGGAGCTCGTATTGCGAAATCTGGTAACCTTTTGGCAGATCCGGATAGAAATAGTTCTTGCGAGCAAACACGGATCGACGATTGATTGTTGCGCCTACGGCAACGCCGAACTTCACAGCCATACGCGCAGCCTCTTTGTTCATAACCGGCAACACCCCAGGCAAGGCGATGTCGACCGCGCACGCCTGGGTGTTGGGTGCCGAACCGAACTGCGTGCTTGCCCCGGAAAACAGCTTGCTCTTTGTGAGCAACTGTACGTGAACCTCAAGTCCGATGACCGTTTCCCATTCCATAGACAGTAGTTTAGGTACCTGTTCGCAAAAAAAAATCACTACAAATCTTCGCTGCAGCTGGCCTAAGCCAAATTCGTCAGCCCGCTGCCTTCACTCTTCATTGGCGAAAAGACCGCGATCATTCAAAACCATTCGGCAGCCGCAAATGCCAGTCCGTCGCCTGTTGGTACTTGTTTGCAATATTGAGCAAGCGGCTTTCATCGAAGTACTTTCCAATGAGTTGCAGCCCGACAGGGCGTCCCCTGGCATCAAAACCAACAGGGATCGACATGCCGGGCAGACCGGCAAGATTCACGGAAATCGTGTAGATGTCGCTCAAATACATTGCCACAGGATCATCAGTTTTCGAACCAAATTCAAAGGCGGTTGTCGGGGAAGTCGGCCCCACAATCACGTCACAGGTGTCGAACACGCGATTGAAATCGTCGGTGATCAGGCGGCGCAGCTTCTGCGCCTTGAGGTAGTAGGCGTCGTAGTAACCGGCTGACAGCGCATAGGTCCCGATCATGATGCGGCGCTTGACTTCAGGACCGAAACCCTGCGCCCGCGTCTTGCAGTACATGTCGAAGAGGTCGGAATAGTCTGCGGCGCGATAGCCGTACCTCACGCCGTCGTAGCGCGCCAGATTGCTAGAGGCTTCAGCCGGGGCCAGAACGTAGTAGCAAGGAATCGCCAGGTGACTGTTTGGCAGACTCACCTCCACAAACTCGGCACCGAGCGCGCGGTACCGTGTCAGTGCCTCGTCAATTGCACGTCCCACGTCAGCGCTAATCCCTTCGCCAAAATACTCCTTAGGCACACCTATGCGCAGGCCGGCGATCGAGTCATCAAGCGTCTGGGTGTAATCCGGGACTGGTCGCTCAACAGATGTGGAGTCTCGCGGATCGAAGCCGGCCATTACGTTGAGCAGCATCGCTGCGTCTGCGGCGCTTTGTGCCATCGGCCCCCCCTGATCAAGGGAGGATGCAAAAGCGATCATTCCGTAGCGCGAGACACGTCCGTAACTGGGCTTTAGACCGGTAATTCCGGTAAGCGCCGCCGGCTGGCGAATGGAACCTCCGGTATCGGTACCGGTCGCCGCCGGAGCCAGGCGCGCCGCGACAGCGGCGGCAGAACCACCAGAACTCCCGCCGGGGACGCATTTGGTATCCCAAGGATTCTTTACCGGGCCAAAAAACGAGGTTTCGTTGCTGGACCCCATGGCAAACTCGTCCATGTTCGTCTTTCCCAGTGTTATGCAGCCGGCAGCACCGAATCTTTCAATTACCGTTGCGTCATAGGGAGATACGAAATTTGCCAGCATCTTCGACCCGCAGGTGGTCGGCAAGCCATCGGTACAGAAAATGTCCTTTTGCGCGATGGGGATGCCCGTCAAGGCCGTGCCCAGACCTTCTTTCAGGCGCGCGTCCGCGGCTTGCGCCTGCTTCAGGGCACTCTGCCGGTCAACTGTCACAAACGCATTGAGGTCCCGATGCCGCTCGATGCGGTCCAGGTACATGCGCGTGAGTTCGGTACTGGATATTTCCCTATTTTTTAGGGCTGCCGACAGCTCGACAAGGGATTTGCGATACATGCTTTTCTCTGATTCAGCGGCGGCTAGCGAGGATTTTGGGGGCGCGGCGCAGCGTCATTCGATCACCTTTGGCACCAGGTACAGGCCAGCAAGCGTGGCCGGTGCGATTGCCTGAAAGCGGTCACGCTGGTCGACCTCCTGAACCGCATCGGCGCGTAACCGCAGCCCGGCATCCTGCGGGTGGGCCATCGGCACCACGCCTTCTGTGTCGACGGCGTTCATCTGCTCGATGAGTCCGAGTATCCGAGATAGGGTCTCGGCATAGGCCGTAACCTCTTGCTCACCGATCTCCAGACGCGCAAGATGGGCGATACGTTCTACATCAGCTTGATCCAATGACATCGACCCCCCTCGACCACTGCGTTCCGGCGGACAATCATCCAAATTAACATATTAAAGTCACCTGTTGAACCAGCCCCTTGCGATTGATAAAGTAAGGCGATTTTATACACTTTTCCTCCATAACGATGACTTAAAAGGTAAAATCTCACCCATGTTTCGCACAATGCGCGGCTTTTTCTCCAGCGACCTGGCCATCGACCTCGGTACGGCAAACACCCTCATCTATGTGCGTGGCAAAGGCATCGTCCTTAACGAACCTTCCGTAGTGGCCATCCGTCAGGAATTCGGGGGTCGTAACAATCGCAGCGTGCTGGCCGTGGGCGCCGAAGCCAAACGCATGCTCGGACGTACGCCGGGCAGCATCCAGGCAATTCGCCCAATGAAAGACGGCGTCATCGCGGACTTTACCGTCACCGGCGAGATGCTCAAATTCTTCATCCGCAAGGTACACGAAAAGCGACTTTTTCAACCGAGCCCGCGCATTGTAATCTGCGTACCCTGCGGTTCCACCCAGGTGGAGCGACGCGCAATCCGGGAATCCGCCATCGGAGCGGGGGCGCGCGAAGTATACCTAATCGAGGAACCTATGGCCGCAGCCATTGGCGCCGACCTACCGATCGCGGACCCCACGGGTTCGATGGTGCTGGACATCGGCGGCGGAACAAGCGAAGTTGGCGTGATCTCACTCGGCGGCATCGTCTACTCCCATTCGCTGCGTATTGCCGGCGACAAAATGGATGAGGCGATTATTAACTATGTCCGTCGCAAGTACGGCCTGCTGATCGGCGAAGCGACGGCCGAGAAGGTCAAGAAGGATATCGGCACCGCGTGGCACGACAGCGAAGTTCGCCAGATGGAGATTAAGGGACGCCACATTGCTGACGGCGTACCGCGCAGCATGATAATTAACAGCAAAGAAGTTCACGTGGCACTGCAGGAGTCGCTTACCGGCATCGTGAGCGCCATCAAGACTGCGTTGGAACAAACGCCTCCTGAGCTGGCGGCAGACATAGCCGACAAGGGACTGGTGGTCACCGGCGGCGGTGCGCTGTTGCGTGATCTTGACCGCATGTTGCGCGAAGAGACCGGCTTGCCTATCGTTATTACGGAAGACCCCCTAACGTGCGTTGTCCGCGGGTGCGGGCGGGCACTTGAGGAAACAGAAACCCTAAGTGACGTATTTGTTCACGAATAGTCCGTTCTGGAAGTTTTGATGCTCCGTTCATCCGGCTGGTCCTTGCGCACGCCCACCGTACTCACCCGCTTTGTCATCTTTTCCGTGCTGTCCATTGTGCTCATGGTGGTTGATCATCGGAGCCACCAGCTGGAGAAGATTCGCGCAGGGCTAAGTGTTCTGTTTTACCCCATTGAGATCGTGGCTGCCTTGCCGGCACAAACTGGCGAATCGGTCATGGACTACATCGGCGGCAACAGGGCGCTGCGGGCAAAGTACGAAAAACTCGCCGCCAAGCAGCCGCTTCTCGAAGCCAAGCTGCAGCGTTATGAGGCGCTAGAGGCTGAAAACACCCACCTGCGTGAGCTCCTTGGCTCGGCGGCACTTGTCTCCGACCGTGCAGTAGTTGCCAAACTGCTGCAGGTAAGCGAAGAACCATTCACGCGCAAAATCGTCATAGCCAAAGGCAGCAATGACGGCGTTTTTGCCGGACAACCAATTATTGATGCCTATGGAATCATGGGACAGATTACTGAGGTCGAACCACTTCAAAGCCGCGCCACCCTGATCACTGATCCCGGTCATGCTATCCCGGTCGAAGACAACCGCAATGGGCTGCGTGCCATCGTCTTCGGTACCGGAGACCAAGACAGCGTATCAGTGCGCTACCTGACCGCCTCTGCCGATATCAAAGTCGGCGACCTTCTCATCAGTTCAGGAATTGGCGGTACGTTTCCCTTCGGATACCCGGTGGCACGCGTAACACGAATCATCAATGATCCGAACGAGGCTTTTCTTGATATTCTGGCCCAGCCCATTGCACACCTTGGCCACAATAGGGAAGTCTTGCTGATCTGGCCATCCCGGACTGCATCTGACCAGATTCAGCCCCCGACACCGGCAAACGGAGCGCCAGCACCCCTAAGCGAATCCCCTGCCAGTCGCCACGCCACAACCGCTGCTCAGCACGTGCCGACAGTGCGGGTAGTGCCCGCTAAGCGTGGCGCTTCACCGACGAAAAATACTGCTCCTACTACGCCTGCACAGACTGCGACAGTACCTGGGTCCGCCAATGGACACTGATTTTCCTGGTACGCGAGTGGCAATGAGACAGAGCGGTCGACACATACCTGGACCAAGGAAACCGACATGAGCATGGACCAAGACAACCGTAGCCGCTTGGTAATCGGTGCAACCTTTCTGGTCGCGCTTATTCTCGCGATCATCCCAGGACCTGACTGGGCCGAACCTTTCCGTCCGGACTGGGTTGGCCTGGTGCTGATCTATTGGTGCATGGCCACGCCGCAGCGCGTCGGTGTCGGGGTGGGCTGGACCGTTGGGCTCATCCTGGACGTGCTTTATGGATCGCTCCTCGGACAACAGGCATTAGCCAAGACGCTTCTGGCGTTCCTGACTCAAAAGCTGCACTTGCAGATGCGCATGTTCCCGGTTTGGCAGCAGGCCGTGACAGTATTGGTGCTTATCGCCATCAATCACCTGTTGGTTCTTTGGGTCAAGGATCTCGTCGCGCACAGGCCGATACACTTGTCATACTGGACATCGAGCATCGTCAGCATGTTTATCTGGCCCTGGCTATTCGTAATCCTGAGGGATGTGCGACGGCGAGCGCATGTAAGCTGAGCACATGTCCGGCACGCCAATAAAGGACTACCTGCGCGAGTCGCGCCTGTTCAACACGCGCATTTCCATTGTCGTGGGAATCATCGCGGTCCTTATGTTTATTCTGTTGCTACGCCTGGCCGATCTGCAGATATTGAACCATCGATATTATGCAACGCTGTCGCAGGAAAACAGCATCAGTCCGGTGCCGATTCCGCCGGTACGTGGATTGATCCTCGATCGCAACGGCGTCGTCCTTGCCCA
>JAKBDW010000033.1:0-3553 GCA_021834245.1 Pseudomonadota bacterium | reverse complement strand
ACATACAACAACGACCGCCCGAACATGGGCATCGGCGGCATCACACCCGCCATGAAACTGAAATTGGCCGCGTGAATTCTACGAATGCACCCCGTTAAAAATGGGGGGATTACCGTGGCCGATGCACCCCCGTCAGAAAATAAGTGCAGCACCGGCGAATTTGGCGGACAGTAGGCATCCTAGAAGCGTGGACACAGCCGCGGCAAAAGACTATTCACAATCCTAACAATACTAAGAAGCCAAAGTGGGACAACCTGAGGGCAATGACGGTATGAATGTACTTCGCTCGACACGGGATCGGGACGAGGGCGTTGCCATAGGACATAGCATTTTCTTGTCTGTCCTAATTCTGCTTGGCTTCCTTTCCTTTAGTTGGGCCGGGCTGATCCTTCGGCCGGAATACATCGATAGCAGCAACACCCTGCGAGGTGCCGGGTTCAGTCTGGCCGTCCTTGTGCTTTTTGGCCGCAAGTTTTGGCCGGTGATCCTGATCGGCGCGACGATCAGCCACCTCGCGTTTGACCTCGCATTCAAAGGTGTCAGCTTCGACGCGGGCGTACTTGTGTCGGCCAGTGTGATGGCGCTTGCCGCCACGGCAGAGGCGCTTATCGGTGTGACGACCGTCAAAATCCTGTGTGGAAGCCCGATGAAGTTCCGAGGCTGGCGCCACTTCTTCGTATGTCTTTTCGTCATCGGTCCGCTCATCAGTGTCATTTTGCCAACCGTGGGAACGATCGTGGCGTACATGCATGGATCAGGCGACCCTATGGTGCTGACCGTCAATTGGGTCCTGTGGTGGGTGGGGGACATGCTGGGCGCCGCTGGTGCGCTGTTCTTTGCATTATTATGGCCATCGAAGCGACCGTCGACCGTGTTTTGGCGCGGCAGACCTGTGCCCCGCTTTGATATCCCATCGCTGTCGTATGTCGCGGTGGCTCTTCTTGCGACATTCGCCTCGTGGAATTTGATGAAAGCGGCTGCGTTAAACTACAATCGCGCGCAGTTTCAGGCTCTTGTACAAGACGATGCACGCGCGCTGACCAGCAGAATCCATTCCGATGTCTTCGGATTGGACGTCGGAGCGGGGCTCTTTGCGGCATCCGATCATGTGTCTCTGCCAGAGTGGCAGGCTTTCGTGGGCAGCCTGAACCTGCCACAACACATTTCCGGCGTGACTGGCATCGGCTTCGTTCAACCCGTGAAAGACACCCAGCTTGATGCCTTCCTGAAGCAGGCCGCCGTCGATGGCGTGCAGAATTTGCAAGTCGCGCCGGCACCGGCTGGCCGCGAGATGTTCATCATCAAATACATCGAACCGTTGAGCCAGAACCGTGCGGCCCTTGGGTTGGATCTCGCGTCAGAGCCGAACCGGCGGAACGCGGCGATCGCGGCGCGTGATTCCGGTCTGACGCAGATAACCAAGTCGATCACGCTGGTTCAGGCCCCTATGAAAGGCCCGAGCTTCCTTTTGCTGAAGCCGATTTACAAGCCCGGTATGCCGGTTCGCTCGGTTGCTGAGCGTCAGGCCGCCTTCCGTGGGTGGGTCTATGCGCCGTTTGTCGGCGAGCAGTTATTGGATCACCTGACATCCCGACAAGATGCCAGCCTGCAAGTTCACATCTATGATGGCGCGCGGGCGGACCCGATCAATCTGATTGCGACCAATGGTCCGCCGCAGCCCTTCCACGCGAGCTTCCATGCTGCGCAAACGATCTCCGTCCTTGGGCGGGAGTGGTTGGTCACATGGGAAAGCACACCCGCTTTCGAGGCCGGGCTAAGCAGTCGCGGCACCGCAAGCGTGCTGTATGGCGGGCTTGGCATGACGCTGATGCTCACGATGTTTCTGCTATCCAGACGCGGCCGCGAAGATCGTATTCAGGAAACGGTGACGCAACGTACTGCCGAACTGACGCAGCAGGTGATGCAGAACGCCTCGATCATCAATTCCGCGGTGGTCACAATTGCTCTGCTCGACCAAGATGGAAATATACTTTCGATCAATAGCGCGCTTGAACGCCTGTTTGAGACAACCTCGGACGAGATGTACGGCAAGCCATTCGCAAACCTCTTGTCCGGGCAGATGGTGGAATATTTTGCCCGTTCGGATGAGGCGGAGAAGGTATTCAACTATCGCGGCGAAATCGAGGTGGTGTTGAAAAGTGGTGCCTGGATCGCCCTGGATGTTGGCGTCAACGCGTGGAGCACAGAGGAGGGCCTGCTGCGATACACCGTCGTGATGCGGGATATCACCGACCGCCGCAGAATTGAAAATCAGCTTCGCGAAACGCAGCACCGCCTGGAGGTCGCTTTGACAGGTGCTCAGATCGGCGTGTTCGACATTGATGTGCACACCGGACATTCAATCGTGTCGGCCACATGGAAGGTGCTGATGGGGCTGGACCCAGAGCTAGATAACGACGTCCAGCAGGAGTGGAAAAGCCGCGTTCATCCCGATGACAGAATGATGATCGCAGAGGCGGATAAAGCCTGCATCGAAGGCCGCGCGGAGCGGTCGACCACTGAATACCGTATCAAAGCCCCCGATGGCTCTTGGCGCTGGATGCGCTCGGACGCGGTCGCGGTCGCACGTGACAAACACGGGGTCGCCCTGCGTCTTGTCGGTATTCAAGCCGACATTACCGAGCGCGTAAAAGACAAGGAAGACTTGCGCGCCAGCGAGGCTCAATTCCGCTCGGCGATCGAGGATGCGCCAGTGGGGATGGCCATCGTCGATACGAACGGAAAATTTCTGCAGGTTAACCAGTCGCTTGCATATTTTGCGGGCGTCTCGCAATCTCAGTTGATGACAGAGAGCTTCTTGCGCATGACGCATCCGGACGATCGGGGCGCCGTGATGAATGAGATATCACGGCTGCTTGCCGGTCAGGTCAAAAGCTTCCACAAGGAGACGCGTTACATTAACTCCAATGGCACCGTCATCTGGGGCTTGCTCAGTGTAGCCATCGTCCGCGACAGTCGCGACCGCCCGCGCAGCTTTGTTGTCCAGGTTCAGGATCTGACTGAGATGCGTAAGGCAGACCTGCTCAAACGACAGTTCGTGTCGACCATCAGCCACGAATTGCGCACGCCTCTGACGTCGATCAACGGCGCTATAAGCCTTGTGCTGAATGCGATGAAGGGGGACGTGTCGGAGAAGGCGCGGCGGCTGTTGTCGATTGCACAGACCAACTGTGACCGCTTGATCCTGCTGGTGAATGACATTCTCGACATCGAAAAGAACGCGGCGGGCGAGTTGCAGTTTTACCCGGTGCAAGCGGAGATCACCAAAATGATTAACGATGCCGTGGCCGCCAACGCGCCTTTTGCCGCCCAATATGACGTCGCCTACGATTTCAACTCCCCCGAGGGCGCGATGAGCGTGAGCGTCGATGTGAACCGCTTCCAACAGGTTATGACCAACCTTTTATCGAATGCCGCAAAATTCTCCACTCGCGGATCGCGAGTGGAGATTGCGGTGCGCCGGGTCAAGGCTGGTATTTTGATTTCGGTGACAAACCAAGGCTCCGGCATCGCTTCGGATTTCAGCCCCAAG
>JAKBDW010000149.1:0-14425 GCA_021834245.1 Pseudomonadota bacterium | reverse complement strand
CTTGCCCTTCGGGCAATTGGCTGACGGAACCTTTTGGCACTGTAGTTGGCTGTAGTTCTGGAGAGTGTCGTAGACAACGTGTTTTGCTGAGTCGGTGCTGCAGGCAGAGACACCGAAAACACTCGCGAGGAACAGCGCTTTGCTGCAACAAATCAATGCGGTTTGAATGCGCTTCATTTCAAATGAACCTTTAGCGCCATCGGGATAGGCATCCTATAGATCGCGAAGAACAAACAAAGGTGGCAGCAGTACACCGTTCCCAGAATGTTTTCGCGCCTCAGGCTGGATTTTCCACGCAGTGCCACGAAAGTGTGTCTAGTGACATTATTTTCGTTCGCTTTCATCACCTACTGAAGGCGAACGGAAATAATGTCACTCGGGGCCATTATAAATCAATGATATAGCCATTATTTCCGTATGCCTCTTTTGCAAAACGATCTCGAAATAGTGGCACTGTGTGGATGAAGTGCGCGAATTAGTGCCTCGGTATTTTCCGGGTTATTGTCATTGCTGGTTACCGCTTTTAAATACCTCACTGGGCATGAAACCTAATCGCCTCGTAGTACCAGGCTGATCCTACAGTCGAGGGCTCGAACCTCGCCTGTGAGAGGGTTTGAACTATCCAACTCCGCAGGCCATAGCTGGCCGGATGCACCTTGACCACTTTTATGTGAACGGGCATTCCATCGGCCCCAATATGGAACATCGCCGCAACGCATCCTGTAACATGATCGGCCCTTACGCTCGCCGGTAGGCTGATCGGGGGGTGCTTGACGAGGATGGGGTGCCCCGGCGCAAGCATACGTCGGATCTCTAGGGTCGGGCGGCATTGATATACGTGCCGCATGCCCTGCAATGGCGGAGCAGCCGGCTGGGCCGTCATCCCTTCTCTTTGGATGAACAGGGTACTGCTTGCGTAGGAGATGAAGAAACGGCGTGCATGCATGTAATCCGCGCCGACCAGCATGTCGATGCCGGGCTGCCTGAAATCCGCGACGTCGAGCCGCAGGTTGCGAAACGTCTCCTGTCCAACTCCAAACGTCTGGAAAAGGTGCCGGTACACCCTATATTGATGCATTCCGGCGCTCAGGAACGTATCGGATGGGTCATCGTCCAATTCGCTGCCAGTGATCCCGATATGATGGGCGGCGACAAGCAATATCGTCTCCCCCCTCGAACCAGTATCGAATTGCGCCCGCATGGGATGCCCATTGAGCGTGGCGGGGATGATGAAACGCCTGCCTTCCACCCGTGCCGAAACCGTCTGATACTGCCCATGCCAGGGGGGTGAGATCGGGGTGCATCCAGCCGTCTGATAAAACGTCAGGGTCCGGTGGGGTATATCGAGATCGAGATCATATTGGCTAAGTGCGTCCGCCCCAATGACTCCATCAGGCCTAAAGCCGTTCGCCATAGGTGGAATCCCCACCACTGTTGCGCTCAGGTCCGGAAAACTCAGCGTGGAAACTTTGAGTCTTCGCACAATGACGTTCGCGCTTACTCCGTTTCCGCCAATCGTATGAACCATCATGCGTTGCCCGGGATCGCGGGGTAAGGCCAGGCTGGCGGCGATCTTAGGCGTCACCGCCGTATATTGGGCGCCCGTGTCGACCAGCATCTCTGCTGAATGGCCGTCAATGGAAGCCTTGACCAGCGGGCGTCCGCCAGAGAGAAGTTGGACCGTCGCGACACGGATTACGGGGCAATCGGCCCGTGCCGGGGAAGCGATCATAAAAAGCGCTATCGCAAAGACCAACAAGCGGCTCGCAAACGTGCCCCCTATATGCCACTCCATCTGCCTACGCAGCCTTCCCCTTAGCCACAGCCTCCCCGTCCAGTCGTAGATGTCTAGCTAAGCGGACATGAACTCGGGTCTACGTGCATCTTGTTTAGCGTCCGACCGGAATACGGTCCACTTCAAAATAAAAAAACACAACGCCCAGCGCAAGCAGCGCAGCCATCGCAAGCCAGTCGTACCCGTTTGCAACACCCCTTCTGAAATTGCCGACCTGTGTAAAGCTTGATTGCGCTGTCTGAGAGCGATCCTCAGTAACCCTATAATGTCCAGATAACTCGCAGCGGACGCGCAAAAAGAGTACGCATTCCATCAGCTTGCGCGCGGATTGGCCGTAATACGCGCGACGCTCTGGAGCCCCCTCACTTAATATGTCTATGGCAAGAAATTCTCGGATCTTCGTTTCTGCGGTCATCGCTTTCTTTGTGGTATTCATCTTGATGCCGTCGGCAAACGCAGCAACAGCCGCCGCCCTGAAGGCCACACCCGTTTTTGTCGCCCCAAAGCCAAGCCTAAGTAATCGGTTTGCGACCAATGGTGCGTCAAGTTATTTCATCGATCGCGCTGGACGACTCTGGGCTTGGGGAAGCAACGAGGTGGGCGAGTTGGGCAATGGGTCGATCATCGACAGTCCAACTCCGGTGCGTGTCAAATTCCCCGCCAAGCTGGGGCACGCTGCGATTATCCGGCTGACCGTCACTGAAGACGGCTCCGTCTATGCCTTGGACAGCGTCGGCCATCTCTGGGCCTGGGGATACAACCGCCACGGACAACTGGGTGTTGGATTTGGTGATATCGAGAACCACTTAACCGCGACGCGGGTAGACTTTCCGGCCGCACTGGGAACTGCCTTGATCGTCAGCATCGCGGCTAACCACGAAGGCTTCGATTCTGTGTACGCCGTCGACAGTCTTGGCCGTCTCTGGGCTTGGGGAAACAACGAAAATGGCCAGCTCGGCGATGGCTCGCTGACGGGTCACGAGACCCCAGTGCGAGTTAAATTTCCTGCTGCTCTAGGGCATGCTTCGATCACCAGCGTCGCAGTCTACAACGACGAGGGCGGTTTCATCGCGATTTACGCTCTCGACAACGCCGGTCGTCTGTGGGCGTGGGGAGACGACGACGTCGGTGAGTTAGGCAATGGCTCGGTGAATGTTGACTTCACAATGCATCCGGCGCAGGTTCGCTTCCCCCGTAACGCTGGGGCGGTATCAATCGACAGTTTCGTGACCGGTAGCAGCGGCGATTTTTTCGCCTTGGATCACGCTGGCCGCCTCTGGGCATGCGGAAATAACGAAAATGGTCGGCTCGGCGTCGGGTCGACCACGAGTCAATCCACACCTGTCCAGGTTCGGTTTCCTACGCACTGGTGGCAACGTTCAGTTTCCATCGTCAGCGTGGTCGCCGCGCGCTACAGTTATGGCGCCTCCTACGCCATCGACAGCGCTGGGCGCCTCTGGTCTTGGGGAGGCAACCGCTATGGAGCGCTAGGCCAAGATACGAGCGCAGCGCAACTCACTCCGCAGCGTGTTCAGTTCCCGCCCGCGTTGCGCGGGGACTCCATCGTCAGCCTGGGAGCGGACGGATATGCGGCATATGCCATCGATAGCGCAGGACGGCTCTGGGCCTGGGGCAACAATAGGTATGGTCAATTGGGCAGTGGACACATAGCCAATCGCTTCAATCCGCCCGCACTGGTGAGATTTCCTGGTGACCTTGGATCTGCATCGATCGTCAGCGTGTCGGCCAGGAGTCCGAACTTTGTCTCCGCATTCGCGTATGCCACGGACAGCATGGGCCATTTGTGGGGTTGGGGATACAACAATCACGGACAGCTCGGCGATGCGTCGAACGCGATCGTCGCATTGCCGACACGGATAAGATTTCAGGCGGGTGTGGCTCAGTAGACCATCGTTCCTCACTCCGTTAAATGCCAGGCCAAATCAGTGTGCTCGTCCGCAAGTCGTAATTCGTCTATGTCGCCAATTGCGAGAGAATTTCAGGTTACCGCATCAATGCCATTACTGGCGTGCTTGGCAAAATTCCCGGCTGCCCCTCGCAACGGGAAGTAGCCAGCATTAGCTACGGTCGTGCAGCCGTGAAGCGGCTCTAGGCTTTAACGAGGGAGAAGATGAAAATGGGTCCGACAAAGTATGATTTCAACGCGCACGCCAAGCGAGTTCTCGGTTTGCTGGTGATCTTGTCGATGACGGCGTGTTCCACAACCCCTCAAATTCAATCGACGTCCTCGAGACCCCAATACCTCTACGCCGCGAACGCCGGCAGTGGAACGGTTTCTGCCTACCGCATCAACGCCGTCACGGGTGCGCTCACCCAAGTCCCGGGGAGTCCATTTGTGACCGGACTCACCGACATGATTACGGTCAACCCCAGTGGCACTTTTGCCTATGTGCAGAACTATTTCGGCGGAACTATCTCGGGGTACCGCATCACCGCTGCCACCGGTGCACTCACTCCAATCCAGGGTAACCCGTTTAGTACGGGGTATCTAGGAAGTCGTGTCGCGATTAACCCTGCAGGCACCTTTGCCTATGTGGGGAGTCAAAATAGCAAAACTGTGCTGGCTTACCGCATTAACACCTCTACCGGCGCTCTCACCCCAATTCCAGGGAGCCCTTTCCCCGTGGCGCAGGGCCCTTTGTCGATCACAATTGATCCGGCAGGATCCTTTGCCTACGTCGTTGGCGATGAGGGAGCGGTCTCGATCTTAAGCATTGACTCCGCCTCTGGGGTGCTTATACCGGTGACGACCAGTCCGGGAAACGGTGCCGCGTCAATCACGATTAGCCCCCACGGCGCTTTCGCCTATATGGCGGGTAGAAAAACTCTTTCAATCTTTCGCGTCAATACCGCCACCGGTGCACTCACTCACATCCCTGGCAGTCCGTTCAGCACTGGACACATACAAGGCCCTATCGTGATCAACTCCGCAGGCACCAGAGCCTATATGACGATCGGAAACAGCAACGATGTATACGCCTATCGCATCAACCCATCTACAGGTGCGCTCACAAAAATTCAAAGTGGTCCTTTTCGGATAGGAAATGGATCACCTTCCGTTACGCTTAACCCCACGGGCACTTTCGTGTATCAGGGGGGTGGGGGTCAAATAGCCGTATCGGCCTATCATGCCGCTCCTGCTACGGGTGCACTGACTCTCATCCGGGGAAGTCCGTTTGCTGCGGGAGCGAACCCGGCGTCTCTTGCGATTGCGCAACCCTGAACTCTTGCTGTCTATGTCGGTTCCGCCGCGTCCAACAATAATGCCGCTGAATGTCAGGCGTGCTCCAAGAGGCGGGATACTTCCTCGGATTCCATGAAGCGCTTACGCGTCGTCCAATACATGCGCCCGTGGCTCATAAGACCACTAGGTCATTGTTCGCCGGCAAGGTGATGAGTTGGGTTGGGTCTTCATGATAGGCAACTACTGGGTACAGGCTAATTCTAATTGGTTAACAGCAATGCCCGTGCCAGCAAATTTCTTCTCAGCATGAAAGCGGACGATTCTCGCGTAAATAAACTCTTCCAGTGCGTGGCCGATAGTGACTAGCTGAAATCAAACAGTCCCTAAGCGAACATAACTTAAGCTTCGAGTAATTTTATTGCGTCGTATTTCACCTATCATGCCGCAAAACAAAACCCAGTGAGGGGGGTAATGGCTGACGAAGGGCGCAGTCCTTTGATCTGCAGGCGGCGTGCTTACGCAAAGCGCGGACAGACGTTTTTGCATTCCTTAACGGACTCGCCAAGCGTTTCTATGATGCGCTGCCGCACCAAGCCTTCGTTAACGGCAAACGATTGGCCCTATTTGCAAAAGAAAACCGAGTTGAGCGCGTGTCGGTGCTAACGGCAATCTCTACTAATCAAAAAAATGGGCTTCTCGATGAAACGCGCCATCACGGTCTTACTTGCTTCATTTGCAGTGTTCTGCTTCCACGGCACACGTGCTGCGGAAACATGTGACAAGTACACCAGCCCCTACGACAAGACCTACTGCTTTAGTAAGCTTTTTGTCGAATCCGACACGCAGCTCAACGTCGCCTACAAGGCACTGTACGGCTTTCTCCAAGGGAGAGACAGGGTACGGCTTCAGCAAGCTGAACGGGACTGGATCAAGTACCGGGACCGGACCTGCCAGACGAACCCTGGCGCAATCAACGTGGAATGCAACTACGAAATCAACCGCAAGCGTAGCGAATATCTTCGCAGCCGACTACTTGAATGCAAAGCCGGAGCATGCCATTCAGACATGATCGGCAGCCATAGCTGGCAATAAAGCTAATAAAAAGCCTTCATGGACTGCTTACTTCGCCAACAAATGGTAAGTCCCGTTACATGCAAGAGCGATCCTCTGAGAGTGCATGCTCGCCTCTTCATGTTTGCAATCATGGTCACAGGCTGTTCCAGCACACTTACCCATGCGACGCCCATCGCGCAAGGAGAATGGGAATCAACGACTTGGTTCTTTAGCCCGATGACCGGCAAACGCGTTTACCACGAGAACTTCTGCGCCAAGACAGCGGATGTAGTAGCTGTGGTCAAAATCCCACGTCACGAAAAGCAATGTGATCCATGGAAAGTCGTGCGGTCTGATGCCGCCAACGGCTTATATGTGTTAGCGACGGTCTGCAAGCCTCCGGGTGATCCGGTCATATATGTTAGTGCGCAAGCAATCGTTTCTTCAGATGGTCGTTCGGCACACGGGGTCTTTCACGCTGTTATTGATGGCGTGCCTTTCGCTCCACCGCCGTCCTGGTTTGTCACACGGTTGGTGGGCGTTTGCACTGGATAGCGATAAAAATGAATCGCATGCATCCCTTCCTGACATTTCTTACTGAAGTGGGGGGATTTGTGGGGGAGCGACTGGGGAAGAAAATGCAAGTGTGGCTCGATCCGCATTCCACCTTCGCAGCAATCTGGAATCTCAATCTTCTGGTCGCACAGGGTGCCTGCCTAGGGGTGACAATTTAAACCGCACACGCTCAATGGCAAATATGTTTATGCGGCTTTCGTCCCCGCATGAGACAGGGACATAGGACGAACACAGAACTCGGTGGCCGCACGCAGGTCGCCACTAGTACAGGGAGTAACTCTGATGCGCCCACAATTCGGTCACGCTTTGTTTTATTTGGCCGCTTGTTTTGCGTTCTTTCATTCCGATATCGCGCTGTCCGCGAAAAACCAGACAGTTTCGCTTGCTGGCCAAGCAAGTGATGCCCCATTTCAAAAAACGCCAGGGCAACGCGCTCAGATTTTTATCAACGAAATACTCCCAGGTCTGCAGGCTGACGCACTCAACCTTCGTTTCAGTCTGACCAGAGTACGTGGGGCCCTATTCGCGTCTACTCAGGCTAAACGCGCGGCGGCTGACACCGCAGTACAGGCAGCGTTGACAGCGAAGGACTGGCCCTCCATAAAGACAGCGGCCGAAAATCGGATCGAGCTTGGCCGAGCCACTATCCCGGCTCCTTGGCTTGCCCTCGCGCAAGCTGACCTGAATAGCGGCACCGATTCGGCACAAGAGGCCCTGGAGGCAGCCTATATCGGCTTCACATACCGCGCGAATGCATCGGATGAGCCGACTTCGGCTTATCACGCCCTTTCCCTCATGCGCGAGGCACTCGATCGTCTAGGTGACCGAGCAGCAGAAATCCGTCTGCTCAGCATGATCGTCTCTACCTATCCTAATGACCATGCTTCCCGGGCAATGCTTGCGAGCCAAGTCGAAGGTGGGTTCAAGGTCCGCAAAGTCGATACGCAACCGCAATCTTTCCCCGCGCGGGCCTGCATCAGTTTCACCGTCGGGCTCCCGCGCGGTCTGTTGCACCCTGGCGACTACGTTACTACCACGCCTGCGATCCAGAATCTCGCCATCACCGAAGACAATGGCCGGCTATGCCTGGCCGGCTTGCCGCCAGGGAAGACGACGACCGTTACCCTGCATCCCGGATTGCCCGGTGTTGCGGGCACGAAACTCCAGAAGGCGAGTAACGTACGAATTAGTCTAACAAACCGGACGCCAACACTGATCGCCGATCCGACACATTACATTATTCCGGCGAGCAGCCCACCCTCGATCGGATTTAGCAGCGTCAATATTTCCAAGGTGAAGGTAAAGATCTCCCGTGTTGCCGAGCGCAGTCTGCTCGGCTTCCTCACGAATCATCCACTGCTTAATCCGAACGCGTGGAATAACATACTGAACGGCAACACGGCGCCTATCGTCTTTACCGGCTCTGCGGCGGTTCCCAGCTTTGCGCACAACAAACTTATGCACACCGTCTTGCCGCTAGCCAGCGTCATGACGAAGCCTGGGCTTTATGCGGTCTCGCTTGCCCCGGATGACGGAACGCCGAACTCCGACGGTGGCCTCAATTTGGTGCAGCTCGTTCTGCGCACAAATATCGCACCGACCACTTGGCGCGGCACGGATGGATTGACCGTCCAACTGCGCCATTTCACCGATGGGCAACCCGTTTATTCTGCGAGTGTTGCGCTCATCGCGGCCGATAATGCCGTGCTTGCGACCGCAACGACCAATTCAAACGGCATCGTCCATTTCGCGGCACCACTGCTTGCCGGTCCGGGGGGGCAGGTGCCGGCGGCGCTGCACATCACCGCCAGGAATGGAGATTTCACCCTGGTAGACCTCAATGCTGCGCCATTTGACCTAACTGATCGTGGCGTATCTGGACGGCCCGAACCACGCCCAATCGACCCCTATCTCTGGCTAGACCGCGGCATCTACCGTCCTGGTGAGACTGTGCATGTCGGTGCCCTGCTACGCAGTCCGAACGGCAAGCCGCTCGACGTTCCTTTGCATTTGATTGTCCGACGTCCCGGTGGCCAAGTATTTTCCGATCAGGTCGTGCAGTGGAGGGAGGATTCTTCACTCGTCGAACCTATTCGCCTCTCGCCAGGTGCACAGGCCGGCGCATGGAGCGTTGCACTTGCAGTTTCTGACAAGGCACACGCCCTTGCGAAACGCACTTTCACGGTGGCTGCCTTTGTGCCGGCACGGCTCGCGCTTGATTTTTTGCCCCGTGGCGCGCTGACCCCTGGCAAAATCAATCAGCTGCCCCTCAAGGTTAGATTTCTCTATGGCGCGCCAGGCGCCGACCTCACGGGCGTGGCTGCGGTATCAATCGAGAAGGATCCGGCGCCATTCTCCGCGTTCAAAGAGTATCAATTCGGCCTGCACAGCGAGATTTTCAACACACCGATGCTGAAACCCGATCTGGCAGAAACCGACGCAACGGGTGCAACGTCGGTCCCCATTGATCTGACCCAGCTGCCCGATGCGACCCATGCATTACAGGCTAAGGTTAACGTGACGATCAACGATCCCTCGGGCCGTGCGGTGACTCGTAGTGAGACGCTGAAAATCACGCCTGCGGGGCCATTGCTTGGCATTAAGCCGGATTTCAAGAATGGCGCGGTTGACCATGGCGCCAAGCCATCTTTCGATCTTGTCGCGGTTGATCCTAGGGGTAAGGCAACCACCATGACGGTCGACCTTTCCCTTGTCCGGCAGGATTACGAGTGGGAAGTACTCTGGGATGCCTCCATCGCGCGCTGGCGCTACACATATATCAATCGTAAAGTACTCAACCGAACAATTACGCTCACCGCTGATAAACCCTATCACCTTGAACTGCCGCCCCTACCGTATGGACGGTACCGACTACGCCTTCTCGAACACAACGGCGGAATGGCCGCCACTTCGACGATTTTCTACTCAGGCTGGATCACATCGAGCTCACCAGGCGTCCCGACACGACTTACCGTGGCCCGTGACAGGAAGCGTTATGTAGCAGGCGATGTCGCCCATCTGCACATCAGCGCGCCGTTTGCCGGCCAAGCGACCCTCGTAATCGCCAACAACAAGGTAATCAGCACACGCAATTTCGTTCTGGCAGCGGGCGGCGTCGATCTCAACGTGCCGGTCTCGGCCGATTGGGGTGCCGGTGCCTATGCGATCGTGCATGTATATCGCTCGGCACAAGCGAGCAATCCGCCGGACCGAGCAATCGGTCTGACCTGGCTCGGCCTTCGTCCAGGAAACCGAAAGCTGCCAGTGAGCTTCGACATCCAAAAGCTCTACCGGCCAGGCCGCAATGTCGTCTTTACAGTCAAGACTGCGCCGGGGGCCTTTGTCACGCTCGATGCCGTGGACGAGGGCATTCTAATGCTGACCGATTTCGCTGCGCCTAACCCGACTGCTCATTTCTTCGGCAAGCGGAGCCTGGGCGTTGACATCGCAGATGACTATAACGCATTGCTGCGCCCGGCCACCGGGGCGGCTACCTCGCTGCATGTCGGCGGCGGTGGAAATTTTGGTCCAGCACAACCGCCGATCCCTCAGAAGATCGTCTCGCTTTTTGCAGGCCCTGTGGAGGCTGGTCCGGATGGTATCGCCCGCATCACCCTGCACCTCCCCGATTTCAACGGCCAGATTCGGCTGATGGCTGTAGCTTGGCAAGGTCGTGCAGTTGGATCCGCATCAGCCGACGTTATTTTGCGCCACAAGTTGATTGCCGACTTGCTTCTGCCGCGCTTTCTGTCGCCAGATGACCGTGCCCGGATCGGCATCATGCTACAGGATCTAGATTTACCCTCGGGCCACTTCACGGTCCATCTCACAGGCAGCGGCGCCGTTCGTGGCAGCAATACCACCTCCCTCGATCTGACGAAGGATGCGCGCATCACCCTGCACACCAATCTTACGGCAACGGCACTCGGCACCGGGAGCGTCGTTCTCGACGTCACCGGAAATCATGGCTACGTCCAGCATCGCCTCCGGAAGATTTCGGTCCATTTGGTTCGTGCCCCTGAGACAAGGCTGGTCTCTACCGAGATCCCACCGGGTGGCACTGCGACACTCGCGCCGGACCTCAAGCCCTTCGTACCTGGTTCAACAAAAGCCACGATGACTCTCGGTAACCACCTCCCTTTCGATCCTGCTGGCTTCATGCAGGCGCTGCACGGCATCGGATACCGTTTCGTGGATGAAAGTGTGAGCCGCGGTATGCCGCTGACCGCGTTGACCGGGCCGGCAGCGGGTCCAGACCGGCGCGGGCGTCTTGCCCAAGCCGTGGAGGATGTGCTCGACGATCAGCGCTATGACGGTGCGTTCGGTCTCTGGTCCTCACAAGAGGATGCCCAGCCTTGGCTTACCGCTTACGCGACAGATTTCCTGCTGCGTGCCCGGAAAGCCGGCGCTGAGGTCCCCGCGCCACCGCTCGATAGTGCGCTGGCGTGGCTACGGAACGAAGTCTACAACGATCCATCGGCCCACCAGGCGCAAATCTATGCTGCTTATGTGCTGGCACTGGATGGACAGGCTCCGGCCGGCGCCATCCGGGTGATGGGCAATAGCCTCGGCCAAGTCGCCCATCCGCTGGCGCGAGCCCAGCTTGGCGCGGCGCTCGCAATGATTGGCGAGCCAGGCCAGGCACGGGATGCATTTGAATCTGCCCTCAAGCTCCACAATCGCGGGGGATTCTTCTGGTGGATGGGCTTGGACTGGAATGATGGCTACGGCACGCCGCTACGTGACGCCTGGGCTGTTCCTGCGATCATCCGCGAAACCGGCTTGCTGCGGAGCCAATGGGCGAAGCTTGCAGCAGATCTCCCTGGCCCCGGCATTTCACCTGACGACCTCGACGCGCAGGAGTTGGCATCCGCTGGCCTCGCCGCCGCGGATTTCGGTGGCAAACCGACGACGCTTTCACTCATCCTCGATGGCTCGGCTTTGACTTCTGATCACGCTGTGACTCGGCCACTCTACCAGAACATCAGCGTGACCAACCGTGGTGTAAAGCCGGTGCCTGCGACTGTTGTGACGAGCGGCATCCCATCCGCACCTATGGTCGCCTCGTCCCACGGTATGAGCCTGCACGTCTCGTTCTACACGAAGAACGGCGAGCCGCTAGACATATCACAGCTTGACCAAAATACTGTGTTCGTCATGGTGATAAGCGGTCGGGCGACCGATTCTGCTCCGCATCATGCGATCCTGACTGCGGGCCTGCCTGCAGGCTGGGAATTGGCCGGTAACATTTCGAATGGTGCGGTATCCAGCAGCATGCCATGGCTTAATAATCTCACTGCGCCAGACATACGTGCTGCGGCTGATGACCGCTACATGGCGGCATTCACGCTGTACCCACCCTGTTCAAATATGGTCACCTGCTCCGACAATGGCTATGACCAGGAATTTCGTACAGCTGTTGAGGTTCGCGCCGTGACGCAAGGCCACTTCGTGCTTCCAGGAGCAAGCCTCGTCGATCTCTACCATCCAGATCTGCGCGGCACGACGGCCGACCGGCAAGTCGTGGTCCTGCCACCGGGCACACCGATAGCGCCAACACCAAAGCCAGTCGACACTCCTAACGATCATGCCTCGGCTGCTGCGCCTTAAGACCCTCGCAGCCAGCGTGACGCTGGCGATTGCTGGCACGGCGTTCGTCCCAGGCACCGCCTATCCGATGCCGTCCTACACCACGCCTTCCGCCATGTGGGGCCGGATCATTGAAGGGAGGGATGGGACTCCGATCGCCTATTACCCGGATGCGCGCGGAGAGTGGAAATTCACGACAAGTGAGGCGCAAGTCGATCCGCTTATGATTCAGATGCTGGTCGCGATTGAGAATCGCAGCTTCTGGCACGATCCCGGGGTTGATCCCTTGGCGATTCTGCGTGCCGCAGGCCAACTCATCGTCAGGAGACGCGTCGTTTCCGGTGCCTCGACGCTCACCATGCAGGTGGCCCGCCTGTTACACCCCGCGCCACGCACCCTGCCGGTCAAGATGCGCGAGGCGGTGGAGGCACTCTGGCTGAATGTACGCTACTCGAAACGCCACGTTCTCGGTATGTGGCTCTCTCTCGCCCCTTTCGGCGGCAACATTGTAGGTGTCGAGGCGGCCTCCCGAATCTGGTTCGGCAAGTCCCCGCGAAGCCTGACACCAGCTCAGGCTGCCTTGCTGGTTGCGTTATGTCGACGCCCCGAGGCCCTGCGCCCCGATCGCCACCCGCATGCCGCAATGCTCGCGCGCAACCGCATACTGAGCGAATCAGCCAAGGAGGGTGTGATTTCCGCCCGTCAGGCAGGGCGTGCCGAGAAGGCGCCCATTCCTCGCCACTGGCATGTTCTACCCCAGCAATCTCCCCAGAAGACCATACATCTGGCTTCCGGCACCCGAACGACGCTTGACCCGGCCCTGAACGACGCCCTTTCCGGTCTTGCGCGCAGCGCTCTCGTGTCGATGCCCAGTGCGGAGTCGCTTGCCATCATGATTGTGGATGCCCGGACCCGCGCCGTCCGCGCCGCATATTTGGGTGATTTTGCAGACCCATCACGCGATGGCTTCGTCGACCTCTCAACAGCTATCCGCTCGCCCGGCTCGGCACTCAAACCGTTTCTTTATGGCCTAGCCTTCGCTGACGGACTTGCCGGACCCGACAGCAGGGTGCAGGATTTACCAGAGGATTTCTCTGATTATGGACCTGACGATTTTACGCACCAGTTCATGGGCACGGTGACTGCAGCGACGGCACTGCGGCGCTCGCTCAATCTTCCCGCCGTGTCCTTGATGGCCCGTTACGGTCCGGCCCGATTCGCGGCGCAGCTCGCCGCCGCAGGTATCCCGCTTGCTCTGCCGGAAGGAGCTGCGCCGAGCCTGCCGCTTGTTCTGGGCGGAGCGGGCATCAACATGCAGAACCTCGCGGCCCTGTATGCTGCACTCGCCACCGACGGCCAGGTTGAGCACCTACATTGGACTGCGGGCAGGCGTCACCCGTCTGTTCCGTTCCTGAGCCCTTCAATCGTCCGTGAGATCGCCGACATTCTCACCCGCCCGCTCCCTGGCGACACAGCCACCGGAATTGCCTGGAAGACGGGCACGAGTTCCGGAAACCGCGACGACTGGGCGATCGGATTCGACCAACGCCATGTCGTCATCGTCTGGGTAGGGCGGCCGGACGGCGGCGCACTGCCAGGGGCGGCGGCCATCGATCGTGCAGTGCCTATACTCGCGCAGGTATTCGGCCTTTTGAAGATTGACCCACGAGTGTCCACGCCTCCGCCCTCACCGCTCAATCTCACGGAAGCCCCTGTGCATGCACCGCTCGCGATCGCGTATCCGCCACCGGGTGCTGCTCTCGGAGCGCTCGGACCAATCACTATCCGCGTGACAGGCGGTGTGCGTCCCCTGACTTTTCTTATGGATGGTGTCCCTCTGCCTAGTATTAAGGCACTGCGTAGTACCCAGTTTACCCCCTCTGGCCCCGGGTTCTATCACCTTCGAGTTATTGATGCTGATGGACGTTCGATCATGGAAATGCTACACGTTCTTGCCGCGTACCCCGCGGGGCAATTTTGATCAGGATGAACATTGTTGGATTGTTTCCACAAAGCTACCACTGATACAGTAACCATCCCGTGGCCAGTCGCTTAGTGTCACTGCGCGCCGACTGTTTACATGTGCGGCACGATATGGCGGGTTATCGATTGGAAGCAGCTTCTCGAATGGTCTGTTGGCAGAAACGACACGGGCAGCAGTTAGTCGACCGCCGGAGTAGCATGCTAGAGGCCAGGGTCCGCAAAAG
>JAKBDW010000079.1:0-14458 GCA_021834245.1 Pseudomonadota bacterium | reverse complement strand
GCCGCAACCTTGTTGCCCGTTGTAAACGGTGTCACCAACCTGCTCGGCAATACTCCGCAGGAGCAGGAAGCAAAAAAGGCAATAGTCATTCAGTCGCTGGTCTACGGAACCATGATTTGCGGCGTATTCATCATGACCGCTCACTTACCCAACCTCATCATGGTGGGACTGTTCAGCAGGAACGGCTACAACATCGGTTACCTAGACTGGGCACTTCTCCAGTTTCCCTACCTCGGAATGTTTGTCCTCACGCAGTGGTGGGTTCGTTATCACTTCAAGACCAAAGGCCTGCAGATCGCCGGTGGGCACGCCAAGATACACCGCATGCATCAGGAACTGGGGCCGATGTCGCGCGGCGAGTGGACGCTGCTGATTGTGTTCAGTGGCATTGCCTTAGTGTTTGCCATGGGTCGAGGCAGCCCGATTTATCAGTTGCACCACTTCCAGCTCGGCATTATCGGTCTTATCGGCATAGTCGTTCTGTTTACGCCCGGATTGTTTCCCTTCAAATGGAAAGACATACAGGACCGTACCATGTGGGGCACCTTTCTGCTTCTTGGTGGAGCCCTAACCATGACCGCCGCAATGACCCAGTCCGGTCTTGCCGGTTGGCTCGCCGGAGTCGTCCATGGCAGCGTACAAGGCAAACCATGGTGGCTCATCTTGCTGATCCTCATGCTCGGCACACACATCATTCGAATCGGCATGCTGTCCAACGTTGCCGCCATTGCTATGCTCGCACCAGTACTCTTTGCCATGGCGCCCAAGCTTGGCCTGCACCCGGTCGCTTTTACCATGCTGGTTTCCGACACGGATACCTACGCCTATTTGTTGCCCACACAGATTACGGCTGCAGTCATTGCCTACGGTTCGGATACCTTTAGCACCATTGATTACGCAAAGGTAGGGTGGCTTTGCATTCTTCTCGCCATTGCCTACGGCATATGTGTCATGGCGCCGTGGTACGCGCTACTCGGTATGCCAGTTTGGAATCCGAGCGCTCCCTGGCCCTTCCATTAATGTCCCTGGGTTACCGTCCCCGGCCGCATTCCCCTGCGGTCGAGGACCGTTCTTTTCCGCTTGAATCCGAACTAACTGAAGGTTTTTCGCCATGAAGAAAATGTCCGAAAGCGAACTGAAGTCCCGGCTCGGGGAATATACAGCGCCCCAAGGCTTGTATGGACAGACCAAGGATATGACATTTCTTGGGAAGGTCAGCTGCAACGTCGAAAAAATGGTTGCCGGCTCGTGGCAGGAAATTGTAATTGACTACGAGCTTGGCGCCGCTGGTATGGCCGACGGGTCATGGTTCAAAGCCACTTTCCGGTTCTACTCTGACTGGGCGCTATTCCAGACCACGGAACCAGCCGGCGCAAATTACATCACTGCGGAATACCACGCCGCCCCCACACTTCCGGGCCAGAGCCCGGCCACAGTACAGTCATTGAAGGTGCGCTTCGACCAGAAGGGACATGAACGCCCATTTCAGAAAGCCGTAATCGTCGATACTTTTGACGGCTATCTCAAGGCGGGTGACCACATTATTATCCGCCTGGGCGACCGCCGTTTCGGTGGCGCAGGTACGCGCGTTCAGACCTTCGTTGAGGAAAACTTCAGAATCCGCTGCTATGTGGATCCGCTAGGTACGTCGCGTTTTGCCGCGGTCAACCCCGATTTGGTAATTCAGGTCGTACCTGGCGTTCCAGCGCAACTCCAATGGGCCGGGCCACGCATCGTCCGGCAGGGTGAAAAATTCCCCTTACGCATACGCGCAGAAGACGAGTGGGGCAACTGCTGCTGGAAGCAGGGGGAAAGAGTCCAGATCACGGCAACACTCAATGGGAAAGCTGTGTTTGAAAAACAGGGGACGCTTTCCAATAGCGGCTGGGCAGTATTGCTGCTCGATGACCTGCCCACCCGGGAGTCAGGCGAACTCGCGATAACAGCAAACCTCACCGAGCACCCGTGGGTAAAACCGCAGACTTTCTACGTGACTGTCGAGCACAATCTCGACGTACCGCGCATCTATTACTGCGACCTGCACGTGCACTCTGAGGATACGATTGGCACCAATTCCACAACCTACAACCTGACCTACGGCCGTGATGTCACCGGACTAGACGTTCTGGCATTTGCCCATAACGACTTCAACATCACCACGGAGCGTTGGAACAAAACTGTCGATCTGATTCGCGAAATCTCAAAGGATGGCAGCTTCGTCGCATTCCCAGGAACCGAGTGGTGCGGCAGTTCATGCGCCGGCGGTGATCATAACGTGGTGTTTCTGCATGACGATACGCCAGAGTTTCCGTTCCTGAAAACCGGCGAGCATGTACGCTCGGTTGAGTGGAACGAAGACATGAAATCCGCTTCAGTTGAACCCGGAGCCTGGCCGCTCGAGGAACTGTGGGCGGCATACGCCAAGGATCCGGAAGGGCATCTTCTTATCCCGCATGTCGGAGGCCGCCGCTGCATTCTGGACTGGCACTACCCCAAGCTCGAGCGCCTAATTGAAATAGGTTCGTCATGGGGGCATTTCGGGTGGCTGTATCAGGAGGCAATGGAACGCGGCTACAAGATTGGTGCTTCAATGGCCGGCGATGAGCACCGGGGGCGTTGCGGTGGGGGGGTCCCGGGAACTGCCGTTTTTGGCACAAAGGGCGGCATTTCCGGCGTGATTTCCCGCGGACTTATACGCAAGGAAATAGCTCGCGGCCTACGGGCGCGCCACACCTTTGCCTCCACCGGGGAACGCACTTTCGGCATAACGCGTTGCGCCGGGCACATCATGGGTGATGAGCTCTCACACAAAGGGACGGCAACTCTGGAGTACCGCTTTCTCGGCGATGCCGGCTGGGATGAGATCGTGGCATACGATCATTCGGGGCCATTCTGGCGTCGCAATCTTCAGAAGGAGATCGGCTACTCGCCGCGCAGGGTACGCCTGCGCTGGGGCGGTGCGCGCGTCAAGGATCGCTATCGTTGGGCTGCATGGAAGGGAATGATCACAATCACTAACGCCGTCATCAACGACTTTATCGGTCGTGGCTTTGAGCACAAAGAAGAGACTTGCTGGCGCGAATCGACTACCGAGATCGGATTTAAAAGCGATACCTATGGAGACGTGGATGCAATAGAAATCGATATCTCGCATCTCGCCGGCGCCAAGATCCGCGTCAAAGGAACTATCGATGGCTACGTAAAAGTCGGTGACCCGCTTAAGGGAAATCCGTTTGTTCACTGCCCTGAGTTTGAATGGGAAATAACTGGCAAAGATCTGCTTGAAGCCGGCAGGCTGCAAAATGACCTGCCGGGAATCGAGATGTTTTTGGCCTTGGAACGAATGAGTGACCAACCAGCACCACGCGATGTTTCTGGTACCATTGAACTAGAACCGCGCAACGGACCACACGGATTTCGACCGGTGTACCTGGTAGCTCGGCAGGTGGATGATGCCAAGATTTGGACTTCCGCGTTGTTCATTGCCTTTGATTGAGCACGGTTGAGAGCAAACTGGCGCGCCATTTCATTCGTCTGGGCGCGCCAGACCGTGCTGCCGATAGATCATACCTACTTCGTGGTCCATCAGAAAATCTAACAAGGATGCACCCCAGTCGCCCCCGTCCCCAACTATGCCGGCATGAAATGTGGAGATCGCATTGCCCGGTGCGGGTTGCGGATCAAGCGCTTTTCCGCCGAGCGGAATAATATCGAACACACCGGGGAAAATGCGTACGTAACGCAGCGCGAGATGGTAGTAAATCATCGCGACGTCTGCTCGTCCGTCCACGAGCGCTTGCGGCGCTTCGCGGTGGTGAATTCGCTGGCCGAAACAAATGCGTTGCGAAAAATTAGTTCCGCCGTCCGCGTCAAGAAAATCCAGCTCTATGCCAATTTCCGCGGCCAGCGCCTTCAGACTGGCCACATACACTTCGTTGCTGGCCCGCTCGGTGTGCGGATTGGAAAGAAAAAGGCGCACATCCTCGCGTGCCAGATCTGCTACCCCTTCGATTCTTTTCGGATTGCCGTGGCGCACCAGCAGGACATTGCCACGACTGCGCATGAAAGGCCGATGCCCATTCATATAACCCAGGGAAACCAATTGCTCCAACACTGCCGGCGGGCTGATAAAAACATGAGGAGTGACGGACACCTGCAGATTTCCTATGGATACTCCTCCTCTTTTCAGGGCTTCCAGTAACACTGGTGGTGGTGTTGTCACATAAAAGACATCCTGCACTTCCTCATGGCGGGTGAGGTACAAGCGCAGCGACTCGTGCAGAGCCATATGATGATTGCCGTCGGAAAAAACGACGAGCCGCGCGCGGCGCGGATCTCCATGGAAGTCAAGACAGATGTTCGACTCCGGATGCTGCCAGCAAAACGCCTCCGGTGCGGCGACGGCTGTCTCACGCGGCCAGTTAAGGCTCATCACGATACCCCCCCAATTCCGTTTACGACACCGCCCACTCGATGATTTCGCCTTCCTTTACACCGTATTGAGCATTGTTGCCGTGCGTCACGTGCGCAGGCCCTGCGCGATCTCGCAAGGTATGTAGCAGCAATGCCTGTCGTTGCCTATTGCATGCGGCAGGTTTCGCCCTGGGTCTGGCGATGCCGCAACTATCTGGACAATTTCGCCCGATAGTCTAAATTGAATAAGCCGTATTGCATATTGTCGGCGGGCAGACACAAGCCGCGCTGAAGGTGGTACTAGGCCGGTGAATTGTGATTGTGGCCATGTTCAATATGTCATATGGCCGACTTTTTTTGGGGCGCACTTAGTTTTGATGCACTCCGGTCAGCGCTCAGGAATAACGTGGCGCTGGAGAGGAGCTTTACTGGTTATCGGAGTAGTATACCAAGGAGAGTGTTATGCGTGGCGCACGTTGTTTCTTCTTTTCCCTTTTAGCCATCGCTGGTCTGCTCTGCGCACAATCGGTTTGGGCCGATGGCGCCATGAGCGCGACAGCCAAGTCTGGTGCCAATTCCGCTGACGAAACCGACGTCGCCTACCGCCAGCCTGTTGAAGCGATTTCCAGCCTTGATCTTACCAAGAAGGGCGCGATCAATGATATTGAGCAGCGCAGCGATTTCGTGTTTAGCGCGCCGCCGCGCGGCAGCTACCAACATGAAATGGCGCTGTACAGTCCAATTGCCAATTACCTCAGCAAAGTTACTGGTAAACACTTCGTCTTCCAGTACTCCGACAACTGGCTTTCCTACAGCAAGAACATGACCGATGGCGCGTACGACCTCGTATTTGACGGTCCGGCGTTCAACGGCTGGCGCGTTGACCGTCTGGGCCACACACCATTGGTGAAGCTGCCGGAACCATTCGTCTTCGTTGTCGTCGCAAAGGCGAACGACACGCAGATCACCGACATGGCGACGCTGGCAGGCCATAGCGTGTGTGCGCATGCGCCGCCAAATCTCGGCACGCTTACGCTACTCAACCAGTTCACAAATCCGTCACGCCAGCCCTATCTGATTGTCGTGAAGGGTTGGGACAAATCCTACCGCGGCTTGATTAGCGGGAAGTGCGAAGCAACAGTGCTGCCACTGACCAATCTGAAAAAATACGACAACGGCTCGACAAAGCTGACCAAGATCATCTACCAGGCGCGCGCCCTGCCCAATCAGGCGATATCTGCCGGTCCGAGAATTCCGCCAGCGATGCAAAAGCAGATTCAGCGGGCGCTGCTTTCCGACGAGGGCCGTGCGGTCACGGCCAAGTTGGTTGCGGCCTATGCAAGCAAGGATTTCGTCCCGGCAACGCGCGAAGAGTATGCTGGCCTGGGCTCGCTCCTGAAGGACAGCCTGTACTACCAGAACTAGATCATGGACACCGCCGGTCTGCCGGTCGGCGGATCGGTGGTGTCTGAATCCGGTTTTGCGTGAGGCCCAAAAAGGGGAATCTAGCGCGCAAGGTTTTTCGCCAACTGCGGAAGGTCTCCGGCAAGACCCATTGCTCGTTGCATTATCTGTCGCTTTACCGGCGTCAGACGGTCCGCCAGAGTCAAACCAATATTGCGCAACTGCCTGATCACCCGGTCGTCACTGCCAAAACCGCGCTTGAAGGCGTCTGTTACTGCCAACATTGCCAAATTGCCGCCCCGGCGCCAGCGCTCATACCCGCGCAACACACGCAATGCCCCTATATCCCGCCCTGAGCGACGCGCTCCAACAATCACTTCAGCCAAAGTCGCCGCATCGAGTAGCCCTAGGTTGACGCCCTGGCCTGCGAGTGGATGTACGCGATGCGCAGCATCCCCAACAAGCGCCACCCGCTCGTCGACATAGCGCGTGGCATGCCCAAGACTAAGGGGGAAACCGGCACGACGTCCAACGGACAGTATTTCGCCCGGCGCGGTCCCGATTGCCTCCTTGAGCTCCTGCAGAAACCGACTATCATCGAGCGCTAAAAGGTGATGTGCATGCTGTGTATCGCACGACCACACAATGGAGAAATACTCGGGATCTGCCAGCGGCAGAAATGCAAGCGGTCCGGTTGGCAAAAAGATCTGACGCGCAACATGATTATGGGGCCTGTCTGTCTTGACCGTGGCGACGATGGCGACCTGTCCGTAACTCCAGCCACGGATTGTTATTCCGGCCAGCTCGCGCACACGCGAATCCGCGCCGTCCGCCCCCACTACCAGCAGCGTTCTGAGTACCGTACCATCGGCAAGCCACACTTCGGCGGCGTCGACAGTCGCTGAAAACCCGACCGGTGTTGCCGGACAGATCAGCGTAATGCCCGCCTGGAGCGCCAGTTGCGCGCGCGCAGCCTCGACAATCAAACGATTTTCAATAATGTAACCCAAGTCCGCTTCGCCGAGATCGGCCGCATCGAAGTGAACGGCCCCGGAACCGAGCGAGTCCCACACGTACATTTCGCGCAACGGACCGATGCGCGACTGCGGCATTTCCTGCCACAATCCCAAGTTCTCGAAAATCGCACGTGACGCCAGCGTGATCGCGCTAACCCGCAGATCAAATTTCTCGTCAGGCTGGGGCATGAACTCCTGACGTTCGATCACGGCGACACGCAATCCTTCCCGGGCACAGGCCAAGGCAAAAACCGCACCCACCATGCCGACGCCTGCCACGACTACGTCATAATCCGTGCGCATCATCTAGGCCCATTCATTGCAGCTGCTGTCCACAACAGCACCGATCCGGCATTCCGATCGTCCGCCGGCGGCTGTTGCACTGCAAGCTGCAGTAGCAAAGAAATTTATCACTTGGTCGGCGCCCAGATCAGAGCAGCGGCAACCCACGCGCAAGGCGTGGAAGACGGCCGGCGAGTCCCATAGTGTGGCGCATGAGTGCCCGCTTCACGGCCGGCACCAGATCAACCGCAAGCAGCCCAAGATCTCGCGCCACCACCAGCGGACCAAAGTTGTTGGAAAAGATTCGAACGAGTGCGTCCGTAAAGCTGCTCACAGCCAGATTATCGCGTTTGCGCCAACTGGCATAAGTCTGTAGCACCACAGGAGATCCAACGTCTTCAGCACGTCGCTGCGCATCGACCAAAACTTGCGCCAGAACAGCTACATCACGCAGCCCGAGATTAAAGCCCTGTCCTGCAACCGGATGCAGCGTATGGGCTGCGTTGCCGATGAGAACCAGGCGGTTGCGAACATGCTCCTTCACGCGTGTAAGGGCGAGTGGATAAACGTTACGCGCGCCGGTCTTGAGAAAACGGCCAAGGCGTGTGCCGAAGCTCTCCTGTAATTGACCCAGGAATTCTGCCTCCGATATGGCAACCATTCTTTCGGCCTCGGGCGGAGGAAGGCTCCATACGACTGAGCAGCGATTCGCTTCCATAGGAAGAAGCGCGAGTGGCCCATATTTTGTAAAACGCTCAAACGCCGTGCTTTCGTGCGCAAGTTCCGTGGTCACATTCGCCACCACGGCACTCTGCCCGTATTCGACACGATGCGCAGCGATTCCCGCCGCCGCACGCACCGCCGAGTTTCCCCCGTCGGCCGCCACCACAAGCGACGTGCTTAATCTAACGGGTGCGCCGTTAAGCTCAATTGACACCGTTGCCAGTGGCCCCGAAAAATCAACTTCCGTCAGGACAGCAGGTTGCACCAGGGTAACATTGGCAAATTCGCGAAGCCGTGCGGTCAGCGCCGCTCCGAGTACCCGGTTCTCGACCACATAGCCCAGCTGCTCCACTCCGGCTTCCGCGCTATCGAGATGGGCAAAACCGAAATGCCCCTGGTCGGAAATGTGAATGCGGCTGATTGGAGTTATACCACCTGCGACTTTCTGCATTGCAACCGCCGGCGATGAACAGTCGCCGTTCGTGTGCAGCGAATCCCATATCCCCAGGGCGGCGAAAATTTTCTTCGAACCGTAAGCCAAGGCAATTGTACGATCATCATAGCTTGGCTGGCGCGGCGCACCGAAGGGGACAGCCTCAACAAGCCCTACACGCAAACCGCTGCCCCCGAGCGCAACGCCCAGACTGGCACCCACCATCCCACCACCGATAATCAGAATGTCGTAGTCTGGCTTCAAGAATAATTCCGATTTGAAGTGCCGGATTTACTGGCGATCACACTAAGACGAGTCAGAGAGAAACTGTCCGCTGAGCTACGTGCCACGCATCTGTTCCTCAACATCGCCGATGGTCTTTGGTGCTTCATGACTGAGCACCTCGTGCCCATCCCGGGTAACGAGAACGTCGTCTTCAATGCGCACTCCGATATTCCAAAAGCCAGGCGGAACGTCCTTGCTACCCGCGGCGATGTACAGACCCGGCTCTACAGTTAACACCATCCCCGTTTCCAAAAGCCTCCAGGCGTCGTGCACTTTATAATCACCGACATCGTGCACATCCATACCTAGCCAATGGCCCGTGCGATGCATGTAAAAACGTTTGTACTCGCCGTTTTCCACGATACCATCGATTTCTCCTTTAAGCAGGCCAAGATCAACGAGGCCCTGCGTCAGGATCCGCACAGCCGTATCGTGCGGCTCGTTCCAATGTTTTCCCACCAGGACCTGCTCGATGGCGGCAAGCTGTGCCGCAAGCACGATCTCGTAAACCGCCTTCTGTTCGCCGGTAAACTTGCCGTTGACCGGAAAGGTTCGGGTGATATCTGCCGCATAGCCATCCACCTCGGCTCCTGCATCAATCAGCAACAAGTCGCCATCGTTCAGGGTTGCGCGGTTTTCCGTATAGTGAAGAATGCAGCTGTTGGCACCCCCACCCACAATAGGCGGATATGCTGGAAACTCGCTACCGCCCTTCTTGAACTCATACAGAAGCTCGGCCTCGATTTCATATTCCATTGCGCCGGGCCGGCATGCGCGCATCGCCTTCCGATGGGCGCGCGTCGAGATCTTTGCTGCTTTCTTCATCAAGCGGATCTCTTCTGGTCGCTTGATAAGCCGCATCTCGTGCAGAATATGATCCAGATCCACGAATTCCCCTGGCGCATGAACTCCGTTGCGCGCCTTGGCGCGCACCTCGTTCACCCAGTTCATGAGACGGTGGTCGAACTCTGGGTTACGCCCCATACTACAGAACACCTTTTCGCGGTTCTCGAGCAACCCCGGGAGAATGTCATCTATGTCATCTATGGGAAAAGCGTCATCGGCGCCGTACAGTTCCTGCGCGCCTTCGACACCGGCCCGACGCCCTTCCCAAATTTCCTTTTCCGGATTCTTGTCGCGACAGAACAGAATGAATTCCCCGTGCACCCGACCTGGCACCAACACCGCGACAGCTTCGGGTTCGGGAAAATGCGTGAGGTAGTAAAAGTCGCTGTCCGCACGAAACTGATAGTCCACATCACGATTGCGGTTGCGCACCGGCGCTGTGGGCACAATGGCCACGCCTGTGCCCATATGCTGCATGAGTTCCCGCCGACGCTTCGCAAAAACGGTTCTGTCCATGCCTCAATTATGCCTTAATGCTGGCACGGTTTGAAAACTTGCCGGCCATCGGCATCTTGGGGGGGTTGATTGGCCCAGCCGGGGAAAAGTTGGCATTCGGATTTCGCTCATTGTGGGGGCTACTCCCCGGCCAAATGGCCGATCACCGGACCTTCACTCTTGCCTCCTGTCGCGGCAAGGCAGGGGGACCCGCTCCTCAATTCCTACTGCCCAGAGGGCCATCCCCTTTTATTCAGGAACCTATCACTTGCCAGTCAATCGCAGATTGCGGCGCCGTGAATTCTCTAGGCAAACCTGAGCCCGGCTGTGCAAGGCCGAATCTCCTTATCCTTTATAGATATAATGCTCTGCTAAACAGCTATTTGTTGCTGGAAAACTGGAGCACATCCTGCCGGCTTCCGTAGTAGGATCGTTTGCGCAAACCGAGAAAGGACCGCAGATAGCCGTTCACCACGAGATACGGCACTTGGTGTCGCGTGGCCTCGAACGTCGTCTTGAGATACCGATGAGATAAGTATGGGTACTTATGGTGAACTTCGTGGTAGTTCACGTGGCTCCACACCCATTCCAGCAACGGGCTGGTCAAGACCACCCAACCGCTCACCTCCTTTTGCCGCGCGTCCCGATTCCGATGCCAGGCCTCGGCATCGACATCGTAAACGGGCGCCACGCCGACGGCCGGACGCACTATCGCCGGAACCCCGTAATGGTCGGAAATCGCGCGAAACGCGAACACCACCGGGAAAAGTAACGCTGTCGGTATCGTGCTATATCGCGCCGACACCCCCATATGCGGAACCAGAAAGATATAGACGAAGCCGGCGGCAACGACAAAAACCGCGTCCTTTAGCACACGGCCGGTGAAGCGGCGGTCAAATAGACGGGTCAGCAGGTTGAAAACGAAGGTGCGATAGTGAATCGCGATACCGATGAAAGACCCCACGGTCATCGCATACCAGAAGGCATGATCATGCATCGCATTCTCGGGATCAGCTCCCGGCTGGTGTGCGTAACTGTGATGCGTAAGATGAATCTGGCGGTTAATGTAAAAAGGAATGAGGGCCAACGCCGACAGGATGCCGCCCCACAGTTCGTTCCAAATTGAACCTTTAAAAAGCACCCGATGAACGGCTTCGTGGCCCAACACAGCCATGCCGAGAATAATAAAACAATTGATCGTAGCCAGGGTCAGCACCCAGGTCCAGCGAGCGGCGATTTCGGCCGGCCGGGCCCAAGCATTGCTGAACGAGAAGACACGGTGCAAAAGGTCGACTCCGCCTTGCGCCAAATAAAAGGATGTCAGCAACGCGCCGACAAACAGCAGCGCCTTGAACAGGTTCTGGCGCCCCGGAATCAGCTGCTCAGCGGGCGTAGGAATGGCAGAAGAAGTCATCTTGTAAAGCACCCAACACGCTAACGCCCATAGGCGGTAAAAGTCTTCACTGAGCTGAGTTTTGCCAAACTGCAACTCGCCAAGCGTAACGGCGTTTCTGCCTTTGGGCGACAGCCCCCACCAGCGCAAACGCCTTTTCGGAAAGAAACGCAGCGAACAGTTTTTCGAGCGCCACGCGGTCAACTCACCCGACTTCGTCGACAAGGCGGCTCTACTGGCCGTTTTGCCCGACGTCCCCCAACCAAGACAGCATTAACCTCAGTGCGCCAAAACTCGCGCCGGGCAATCTATTTTAACATTCACAATGACCAAACTGCAGCAGGACATTGCTGGGTCGCGTTACGCTTTCGCGGCAAACCGCCGCACTGCAACCCAGCCGTTGACCGCGACAGCTTCCGGCCCTATATTGATATAAGGTTCCTGCAGGCCGTAACACGTGGACAGCGAAAACCTGGCAAAGCTTGAAGAGCGCATCGACCAGCTAATCGATACCTGTCGACGCTTGAATCGCGAGAATCATGCATTGAAAGCGGGCCAGAAGAATCTGGTCGACGAGCACGCGCGCCTTGTAGAGAAGACTCAGGTAGCACGCTCTCGGATCGAGGCAATGATTGGCCGCTTGAAGGCACTGGAGCGCAGTTAGGTGAAAGTCGCTCAGGGTGGAGTGAACATTTCGATTCTGGGCAAGGATCTGATGGTCGCCTGTCCGGACAGCGAACGAATTGCGCTGACCGCTGCAGCTCGCTATCTTGACGAAAAGATGCGCGCGATCCAGGATGGTGGCAAGGTAATAGGTACCGAACGTTGCGCGGTGATGGCCGCCCTCAATCTTGCCAATGAATTGTTGGAACTGCGCAAACAGATCGCGGGTGTCCCGGCCGACGTAGAACACAGATTAAAGTCCCTGCGGGGCAAGATTGACGCCGCCCTGCATGAGGAATTACTGTAAGCCCGGATTTCGGGTTTTGACTATTATTAAAGATATGGCGCCCTCTGCGGTGTTCGTGTCCGCTCTTGGTCCCTTGAACCTATATATTCATAGCCTGGGGGCCGCTGAAGCAGATGCTGTTGTGCAAGTCCGCCTTGCAGCGGAAAGCCTGATGCGTCTCGGTAGCTCCCACCTGAACCTTCGGTTCAGGGTAATAGGGCGGTACGGCACAGGCGGAGGACGCCTCCTCTCCTCGTGAACACTGTTCCAACGAAAGCTGAGTCACGCCGGCGCCTTCGATCTTTGCGCGTGGCGCTTGGCGAAGCGCAACAGGCGCGGGCCGCTGCGCGACTTGCCGCCCGGGTTGTCACATTGTCACATTTTCGCTCGAGCCGCCGCGTTGCATGTTACCTTCCCAACGACGGTGAAATCGATCCGCGACCACTCATAAATCGCATCTGGCGGATGCGCAAACGCTGTTACTTGCCTGTCCTGTCTCGTCTTTCCCATGACCGGCTTTGGTTCGCTCCAGTGACCCGGAAGACTCGTTTCCGGCCCAACCGCTATGGCATTCCGGAACCCTTGACCTCGGCGCGAACGTGGGTACGCGCACAGGAATTGGATCTTGTACTGATGCCACTCGTCGGATTCGACGTTCTGGGCAACCGGCTTGGCATGGGCGGCGGATTCTACGATAAAAGTCTCGCGTATCTGCGCGATCGTCACTGTTGGACACGGCCGAAGCTGGTCGGTCTGGCCTACGATTTTCAGAAAGTCGATGACCTAACACCTGAGCCTTGGGATATTCCTCTTGATGCAATCGCAACCGATCAGGCGATATACCTGTAACATGGCGCTACAGGAGTCATCATGTGAGGGTAACTTAAGTCCTTGCATCTAACATGCACCCGGAGCTGAAGATACATGTCCCGCCTCAAGCTCATAATCGGCAACAAGAATTACTCCTCATGGTCACTGCGGCCGTGGCTTGTACTGAAACAGTCGGCTTTGTCTTTTGACGAGCTGCGCATCCCGCTTTACACGGACTCCTCGAAGCGCGACATCCTGCGCCACTCACCTTCGGGCAAGGTACCTGTATTGGAAGACGGCGATATCACGATCTGGGATTCACTGGCAATCTGCGAGTACCTGGCCGAGCGCTTCCCGGAGAAGGGGTTGTGGCCAAAGGAGGTCGCGGCACGGGCAGTGGCGCGCTCGGTTAGCGCCGAAATGCACTCCGGCTTCAGCAATCTGCGTCAGAACATGACTTTGAATTGCCGCGGCTCATTTCCCGGCAAGGGAATGGCGCAGGGGGTTCAAGAAGACATTGATCGTATCCAGGGAATATGGAACGACTGCCGCCGGCGCTTTGGGTCAGGCGGCCCGATGCTTTTCGGCCACTTTACCGTAGCGGATGCAATGTACGCGCCGGTAGTATTGCGCTTTGCAACTTATGGAGTGAAAACCGATCCGCTGTCCGAGGACTATATGGCGTCCATTCAGGCGCTGGCGCCAATCCAGGAGTGGCTGGCTGCTGCCCGCGCGGAACCGGAATTCATTTCCCAGTTTGAAATGTATCGCTGAGTATCGGGCACCGTGTCGAATGCATTATTGGATTCTCAAATCCGAGCCGGATACTTTCAGCATCGACAATCTCGCGAGGCTCAAAAACCGCACGGCTCACTGGGACGGTGTAAGAAACTATCAGGCGCGGAATTTCTTGCGCGATCAAATGAAAGTCGGCGACTTGGCATTTTTCTACCACTCGAGCTGCTCCGAACCAGCAATCGTCGGAATCGTCGAGATTGTGCGCGCGGCATATCCGGACTTCACCGCCTTTGACGCGCATGATCCCCACTATGATCCCAAGAGCAGCGCGGAAAATCCCCGATGGTATATGGTCGATGTCCAGCTCGAGCGAAAATTCGACAAACCGGTTACGCTGCAGCAGTTGAAAACCCACAAGACCCTGGCAGGAATGCGTCTGCTGGCGCGCGGAAACCGCTTATCGGTTATGCCGGTGGCAAAACGTGAATGGGAGTACATTCTCGACCTTGAGCGGCGATGACCAAGCTCTATCACTTCTGGTGGTCACCCGAATCCCAGCGCGTTCGCCTGGCCCTGGGTTACAAGCAGATCGCGTACGACGACAGGCCCATTGCGTTCGATGACGACCAGACGTTTTACGAGTTGGGTATTGCCCGGCAGGTTCCCGTTCT
>JAKBDW010000189.1:0-3562 GCA_021834245.1 Pseudomonadota bacterium | reverse complement strand
AGCGCGATTGTTGCACCGTGAAAGCGCCCCAATCCAACCGCTCGAAACCTTCGTCAGGCACAAGCGGACAGGCTTTCCCGGTGCTAAATCCAGGGCGCGATTTTCATTTGCTTTTCGCCCTTGCACAGCACGCCCATCGCCCCCTTCGGCGAACCATACGACAGAACTTTCCAGACAGGATGACACAGCACGCAATGGCTTGGATTGAACGTTTCACGTGCGACGTCTGCGGCAAACAGCAGGCAAGTGTGGAAGAGAAGTGGTGGATCGCCACCAACGAGTGCGCGCCTGCACTCGACTCCAGCAGCGGCCGGCCCACGTTGAAGTTGAACCCCTGGGACAACGCTCTGGCCCACAGCGCGGAAAGCAAGCACCTGTGCGGCGGCGGCTGCGCCCATACCTACCTCGACCGATGGATGGCAGGCTTTCGCGCCGGCACGGAAACCTGCGTTGACGTCACGACCATTTCCTAGCTCCCATGTTGCCGCCGCCGTGATTCGCCGCCCGCCCGTACATTACGATACAGGCAGACGCAATGCCGTGCCCGCCTCGATGGCGAGCACGCGAGAGGACAATTAGCTTGCCATACGACGATCTAAGAGACTGGATTAAGGCCCTCGATAAAGCAAAAGAAATAAAACATATCCAGCAGGAAGTTGATCCAATACTTGAGACTGCGGAGATCGCCGATCGCGTCTCCAAACTCGCCCGTCCCACCCATCCCGCCGGCGGTCCCGCGCTGCTGTTTGAAAACATCAAAGGCTATCCCGGCGCCAAAGTTCTCATGAATCAGTTCGGCAGCGACCGCCGCATGAAGCTCGCCCTCGGTGTCGATTCCCTGAATGATGTCGCCGACCGCATCCGAGAGCTGATGAATCTCCGCTCGCCGGAAGGCTTCCTCGACAAAGTTCGCATGCTTCCCATGCTCGCCGAGATGGGAAAATTCTTCCCCAAGGTTGTTGCCGCGAAAGACGCACCTTGCAAAGAAGTGATCCTGCGAGAAAACTTCAGCGTCCTCGATTTTCCCATCCTGCAGTGCTGGCCACAGGATGGCGGCCGCTTCATCACCCTGCCTTGCGTCATCACCCGCGATCCGCGTAAAGTGGACGCCGCGGGTAATCCGGCAGGGAAGCGCAACGTCGGCATGTACCGCATGCAGGTCTACGACGGCCAGACCACCGGCATGCACTGGCAGCGCCAGAAAGTTGCCGCCGAACATTATCGTGAACGCCTCCGCCAATCCGCCGAAGCCAACTCCGGCGCCGCAGTGAATTCCGCCGCCGCTGCCTCCGCCCGCGTCGCCGTGATGGCCGAAACTGCCGGCGGCGCCACCCTCCCGCCCAACACAACCGTCCGCACCGGCGTCGATCCACAATCACCCGATCGCCTCCAGGTCGCCGTCGCCATCGGCACCGATCCCGCCACCACATTCTCCGCCATCGTGCCCGCGCCGCCCGAAGTCGAAGAGTTCATCATCGCCGGCTTTCTCCGTCAAAAACCCGTCGAGCTGGTCCAGTGCGAGACCGTCGATCTGCAGGTCCCCGCCGCCTCTGAAATCGTCCTCGAAGGCTACGTCCGCCTCGACGAGCTCCGCTCCGAAGGCCCCTTCGGCGATCACACCGGCTTCTACACGCTGCCCGACGACTATCCCGTCTTCCACATCACCTGCATCACCCATCGCCGCGATCCCATCTACGCCGCCACCCTCGTCGGCAAGCCGCCCATGGAAGATGCCTGGATGGGCAAAGCCGTCGAGCGCATTTTTCTGCCGCTCATGCAGCTCACCATTCCAGAAATTGTCGAAATCAATCTGCCCGTCGAGGCCGTCTTTCACAACCTCATGATCGTCGCCATCCGCAAAAGCTATCCCGGCCACGCGCGCAAAGTCATGAACGCCATCTGGTCGCTCGGCCAGGCCATGTTCACCAAGTGCGTCATTGTTGTCGATGAAGATTGCGATGTGCAGGACATGCGCGAAGTCGTCCTGCGCGTCACCAACAACATCGATCCCGAGCGCGACATTCAATTCACCCTCGGCCCCATCGACTCGCTCGATCACGCCTCGCGCCTGCCCAACTACGGCAGCAAGATGGGCATCGACGCCACCCGAAAATGGGCCGCCGAAGGCTTCACAAGACCCTGGCCAGAAATGCTCCGCATGGACCAAGCCACCAAATCCAAAGTAGACACCCTCTGGTCCAAGCTCGGGCTGTAATTCGGAAGTCAATGCTTTCCCAGGCGCGGACTCGATGATTACCCATTAGCAAGCAACCAGTCACTGAGCATAATCAGCCGAAGTTTCTGAGGGATAAGTGTATTCTAGCCGTGCACAACCGACCCAATCGATGCTGCTTGAACAAATACCGCCGTTTTTGAGGTGGGCGGGTGGCAAACGACAGCTACTACCTCGCCTCATTGAGCTCCTTCCACGTGATATCTCCGGTGGAACTTATCGGGAACCATTTCTCGGCGCTGCGAGTCTGTTTTTTGCTCTCCAGCCCCGGAAAGCCGTCCTGTCAGATGCGAACGACTACTTAATCTCATGCTATGCGCACGTGCGCGACAATTGGTCAGCGGTCAACCGTGCTCTCAGGTTTCACGCCCGGCGAACGAATCAGGAGCACTATTACAAGACACGTGACCAATACAACCAGTCCCGATACTCTGCGTCGCAAGCAGCCCGGTTTATTTACCTCAATAAGACCTGCTTCAACGGCATATTCAGGGTAAACATGCGGGGAAAATTCAACGTTCCGTACGGGTGGAAAGAGCCGCCCGCCCTCCCCACAGCCGAGATTCTGGAAAAGGCGAGCAAAGCATTGAGACATGCGGTTCTATTGACCAGCAAATTCGAGGAATCTCTTGAAGACGCGACAGGAAATGATTTTGTATACTTAGACCCGCCATATCCTCCACTGAACGGCACGGCATATTTCACCCATTACACCATGGATCGGTTTACACAGTCCGACCAAGAAAAACTGGCGATCATGGTACTGCACCTTGACCAAATCGGCTGCCGGTTTCTCATGACGAGTGCCGACATACCTCTGATTAGGAAGCTCTATAAGAGTTTCCATATTAGATCTCTACCAGTCACAAGATTCATAACCTGCAAGGCGGTCCGACACACAGTAAGTGAACTCGTGATCACGAATTACTAGAGAGTTGCGTAAATGACAACAGCTCCGGTGAACCCGGTCAACTTATGGTCAGCTATCAGAACCTGCAGCGGGCAGCATTGGAGTAGTTCGGGCAAGTGGCTCGCTTACACGGTTGGATGCGGTTTCCTGCCCGTGATCATAGGCCTTCTGCTCGTGGCTGGCCTCTCCACCAAGCCAGTGAACTGGTATGACTTCGTAGTACATGGCGAATTGGTAATCTACAGCGCGGCCCTCATTGCGGCGTCCACGAGACTTATTTCCAAGGATACTGACACCTTTCCATTCGTCCACAGGGAAATGTTCACTCTAACCGCGATCCTTGCCCTAGTCATTTGCGTTGCGCTCTATTCTTGCATCAAAACCGCGATGCTGCTCAGTCTGCAGGCCATTGTTAATAA
>JAKBDW010000203.1:0-14465 GCA_021834245.1 Pseudomonadota bacterium | reverse complement strand
CACATCCAGACGCTGTGGCCCACTCTGTTTCGCCACCGCCCGCGAATTGCGGCGCGCCGCGAACGCCTTGAGTTGCCGGATGGCGATTTTATCGATCTCGACTGGAGCAAAAACGCTACCGGTCCGGTGGTGGTAATACTCCACGGGCTCGAAGGGAGTTCTCAGTCACCTTACGCGCGCGGCATATTTTCTGCCCTGGAACGCCATGGCATGCGTCCACTTGTTATGCACTTCCGCGGTTGCAGCGGGGAACCAAACCGTCTTTCCCGTGGATACCATTCGGGTGATACCGGCGATTTTGATTTTCTATTGCGCACGCTACGTCAACGCGAACCGGACGCCCCAATTGCCGCCATTGGCTACTCTCTAGGTGGCAACGTCCTTCTCAAGTGGCTAGGCGAAGTTGGATCCGGCGCCGGCATTTATGCAGCAGCCGCCGTGTCCGTGCCATTCGAGCTGCAAGTCTCGGCACTGCGACTTGATATCGGCTTGTCGCGCATATACCAGACTTACCTGCTGACGAGCTTGAAGCGATCGTTGCGTCGAAAATTCCGGAACAGAACGCCGCCGTATTCAGCGGAACGCGCCGCAGCCGCGCGCAATTTCTGGGAATTCGATGAAGCCGTCACCGCTCCGCTGCACGGGTTCGCAGGCGCTTCAGACTACTATGCGCGATCAAGCTCGCGTCAGTATCTGGCGAAAATAAGCATCCCGACGCTTATGGTTCAAGCGGTAGATGACCCTTTCATGTCGCGCGCTGTCATTCCCGGTCCGGACGAGTTACCCCCCACAGTGACACTGGAACTGCACGCGCACGGGGGGCACGTTGGATTTATCACCGGTCGCTGGCCATGGCGCCCAGTCTTTTGGCTGGAACAGCGCATTCCCCGGTTTCTGGCACATCAGCTCACGCTGCATGCGGCGGTCAATTCCGCAACCGCGGTCGCAAATACACCTTTGTAAAAAAGAAGGGGCCACAAGGCCCCTTCTTGATTCAACGTGACGGTGCGTAGCGATCAGGCGCGTTCTTCCACCGCCTTCATGCTCAGACGAATTCGCCCTTGCTTGTCTACCTCCAGCACCTTGACGCGCACGCTTTCACCCTCGCTGAGCTTGTCGCTTACGTTCTCGACACGCTCGTGGGAAATCTGCGAAATATGAACCAGCCCGTCCCGGCCGGGCAAAATCGTGACAAAGGCGCCAAAATCCATGAGCTTCACGACTTTGCCTTCGTAGATCTTCCCAACCTCCACGTCCGCCGTGATTTGCTCGATGCGGCGACGCGCTTCCTGACCGGCAGCGTTGTCTACTGAGGCAATTTTCACCGTGCCATCATCTTCGATATCAATGGTTGCGCCTGTTTCTTCACAAAGCGCACGAATGGTCGAACCACCCTTACCGATAACGTCGCGAATTTTCTCAGGATTGATCTTGAAAGTAATTATCCGAGGCGCATATTCGGACATCTCGTCGCGCGGGGCTGGTATCGCGTCGTGCATTATTTTCAGCACATGCAAGCGCGCCTCTTTAGCCTGATTGAGCGCAACCTCCATGATTTCCCGGTTGATACCTTCAATCTTGATGTCCATTTGCAGCGCGGTAACGCCGTTTGCCGTTCCGGCAACCTTGAAATCCATGTCGCCGAGATGGTCTTCGTCGCCCAGAATATCGGTCAACACCGCAAACTTGCCTTCTTCCTTGATGAGACCCATCGCGATGCCGGCAACTGGCGCATCGATCTTGACGCCGGCGTCCATCAAGGACAGCGTCGCGCCGCACACGGTCGCCATGGAACTGGAACCGTTTGATTCGGTAATTTCCGAGACTACACGCAACACGTAGGGGAAATCCGTCATCTCGGGCAGCACCGCCACAATTGCGCGCTTTGCAAGTCTTCCGTGGCCGATCTCGCGGCGCTTGGGGCTACCGACGCGCCCCGTTTCGCCGGTGCAGGAAGGCGGGAAATTATAGTGCAGCATAAACGGTTCTTTGCGCTCACCCTCAAGCGCATCGATGATCTGCGCGTCGCGTCCCGTACCGAGGGTCGTTACAACCAGCGCCTGGGTTTCGCCACGAGTAAACAGCGCCGACCCATGAGTGCGCGGCAGCACGCCAGTGCGTATGGTAATTGGCCGCACAGTGCGCGTGTCGCGCCCGTCGATACGCGGCAGTCCGCCAAGGATACGACCGCGAACTATTTTCTTTTCCAGCTTCTTGATGACGTTCTTGACCGCCTCGATTTCATCGGGGGTGCTCGTTTCGCTGGTCAGTTCGGCCAGCACGCTGTCTCGAACCGCGCCCATCTTGTCCTGGCGTGCCAGTTTTTCCTTGATTTGGTAAGCAGCCGCAATATCGGCCTCGGCAAGCTTGGTAACCTTCTCGATCAAACTGGTGTTTTCGGCCGGTTTCTGCCAATCCCACGGCTTCACTCCCGCCTCGCGGGCCAGCTCCCGAATCGCCTGGATTGCGGTTCGCAATTGCTCGTGGCCGAACAGCACTGCACCCAGCATGATCTCTTCCGACAGCCCGGCAGCCTCCGATTCGACCATCAGCACTGCAGCCTCGGTGCCCGCCACAACAAGATCAAGCTTGGACTGCGTCAGCAGCTTATTGCCGGGATTCAGCAGATACTTTCCGTCGAGATAACCGACACGGGCAGCGCCGACTGGTCCGTTGAAGGGCATGCCGGACAACGCCAGGGCCGCCGATGTTCCCAGCATGGCGACAATATCCGGGTCGATATCCGGGTCAATCGACATGGTGGTAGCGATTACCTGGACTTCATTGGTGAAACCTTTGGGGAACAGCGGACGTATCGGTCGATCTATCAGGCGGGAAGTGAGGATTTCCTTTTCCGATGGGCGTCCTTCGCGTTTGAAGAACCCCCCGGGGATACGCCCGGCGGCATAGGTGCGCTCTTGGTAGTCAACGGTCAGCGGGAAGAAATCCTGGCCTGGCTTACTCTCTTTGAGTCCCACCGCGGTCACATGGACCACGGTATCGCCAATGCTACACATGACTGCACCGCTGGCCTGACGGGCGATCTCGCCAGTCTCGATTGTGACCGCGTGATCGCCGTATTGGAACGATTTCTTCACAATTTTCAAAGCTAGTTCCTCAGTTAAATTAGTGCAGACAGGCGCAAACGATGCCGGTAACGAAGACTTCTACGGCGGAAATCGGACAGACTGCTATGTTTGCCGGGTAAAGAGTCAGCCGGCAACACGCCGCGCCGGCGGCAGTCTGTCCGTGGAGGAATGCCTACTTGCGCAGCCCGAGGCGCGCCACCAGCTGGCGATACCGATTTCCGTCGACGTTCTTCAGGTAGTCGAGCAGTTTTCTGCGCTTGCTCACCATGCGCAGCAGCCCCATACGGGAATGATGGTCCTGCTTATGGGTCTGAAAATGCCCGGAAAGATCGTCAATCCGCGCCGAAAGCAGGGCAACTTGCACTTCTGGCGAACCGGTGTCGCTCTTGCCGGTGGCGTAATCTTCTACGATCTTGGCTTTCTGTTCCGCCTTGAGGGTCATCTATAAATACCTCGTAACTCAGTATCTCTGTCACTATGAACTTTGAGGGGCGGTATTCTAACCGCGCCGCACCCACACCTCAACCGCTTTCTTTTGCATTATCAGGCCGTTCCGGTAGGCGGATCAGGCGGCGCGGGGCAACCCGACCATCCTCCTGTACCTCGCCCAGCCCCAGAAAACGATCTCCCGCCTCATATAAGCGCACCAAACCCTTGGGCAGGCCGGAACCTGCTGAAATCACCTGCCCCTGGCACAGGTAGTAGGCAGCATTTGGCGATAGACTGACCGGGGGCAGTCGTTCGGCCGCCCGGTCCGGTGGCAGCAGCAATCCGGAACACTCTTCCGGACCAGACAGCCCCCGCATATGCGCCATGGTGACTGCCTGCTCCACCCGAAACCCGCCCATTGCTAGACGGCGCAGTTCCGCCACATGCCCCCCACAACCGAGCACCTGGCCCAGGTCATGCGCAAGGCTGCGGACGTAGGTTCCCTTGGTGCAGGTAATCTCGATTTCCGCCCGCTCCTGCTGCCAGCTCAACAACCGAATCGCATGGATTGTCACCCGGCGCGCCGCCGGCGTGACCGATATGCCGGCACGAGCCAGCTTATAAAGAGGTTGACCCCCCTGTTTGATAGCCGAATATGCCGGAGGTACCTGTTCGATTTCCCCCTGGAATTGGCGCAGTGCGTACTCGATGTCACTTCGGTCAAGTGTTACCGACCGTGACTCCAGAATCTCGCCCTCCGCGTCATAAGTCGACGTTTCCTGGCCGAGGCGGATTACGACCCAGTACGTCTTATCGGCATCCAACAGAAACTGCGACAGTTTGGTAGCTTCACCGAAACAAAGTGGCAGGAGCCCGCTGGCGAGGGGATCGAGACTGCCTGTGTGTCCAGCCTTGCGCGCATGCAGATGTCCCCTGGCTTCCTGCAGTGCCCGATTCGAGCTCATGCCATGCGGCTTGTCGAGAAGCAAAATGCCGTTGACGTCGCGTGTATTGCGCGCGTTTCTCCGCACGTTCGATGCAACCGCCACGTCACTCATAGATTGATTGCCGTGATAAAAAAGTGGCTCAGTCTTTGCCGCCGCCATCTTCGGTTCGCGCACGTTCGATCAGGCGCGCGATCTCGGCACCCCGTTCTACCGACTCATCGTACATGAAACGCAATCCAGGTATGACGCGCAGATCAATGCGGTTGCGCAGCGCATTCCGCAGGAAGCCGGCCGCGCCGTTCAATACCGCCAGCGTTGCCGGGGCCTGACTCACTCCGCTCAACTGGGTAATATATATTTTGGCATGCGACAGGTCGGGCGCCACATCCACACCGGTCAGCGTGACATGCGTCAGTCGCGGATCGTTTAATTCCCGCGCGATCAATACCGCCAGTTCCCTTTGAAGAAGTTCGGCGATTCGGCGGGTTCTGCTCGTACCCTTGCGCATCGGCCGGACGGTCAAAGCGACCGCGCTACCTCAACCTTATCGAATATTTCGATCTGATCGCCGCTGTGTATGTCGTTGTAGTTCTTGATGCCAATGCCGCACTCCAGGCCAGCTTTGACCTCGTTCACGTCATCCTTGAAGCGTCGCAGCGAGTCGATTTCGCCCTGAAAGATAACGACGTTGTCGCGCAGGATGCGAACCGGACGGTTGCGCCGCACCACGCCCTCCGAAACATAACAGCCGGCGATTGCTCCGATCTTGGGCGCCTTGAACACTTCGCGCACCTCGGCAAGCCCGACCACTTCTTCCTTGAACTGCGGTTTGAGCATTCCGGTAAGTGCCGACTTGACGTCATTCACCGCGTCGTAGATGACATTGTAGTAATGCACATCTACGCCTTCCGAATCTATCAACCGGCGCGCACCGGAGTCAGCGCGCACATTGAAGCCGATAATCACTGCCTGTGATGCGCGCGCAAGATTCACGTCGGATTCGTTGATTCCGCCGACCATGCCGTGAACAACCTTGACCTTGACCTCTTCTGTCGAAAGCTTTTCCAGCGCATCGGTAAGCGCTTCAACCGAACCCTGAACGTCGGCCTTGATGACCAGATACAGCGTCCTGGCCTCGCCTTCCTGCATCTGCTGGAAGACATTGGATAGCTTGGCTGCCTGCTGCCGGGCAAGCCTGACGTCCTTGAATTTTCCTTGGCGATAAAGTGCAATTTCCCGCGCCTTGCGTTCGCTTTCGACGACGACAACTTCGTCGCCGGCGTTGGGAACACCGGTAAGTCCTTGGACTTCTACAGGGATGGACGGACCGGCTTCTTTCACGCCGCGCCCGTTCTCGTCGACCATGGCACGCACGCGGCCGCTCTCATGACCGGCAAGTATTACGTCGCCCTTGCGCAACGTGCCCTGCTGTACGAGCACGGTCGTCACCGGGCCACGGCCCTTGTCCAGACGCGCCTCGATGACCAGGCCCGTCGCTGGACCAGTCTTCACAGCTTTCAGTTCGCGCAACTCGGCCTGGAGCAAGACAGCGTCGAACAGATCATCGATGCCTTGACCAGTCTTGGCTGACACATTGACGAATATATCTTCGCCGCCCCACTCCTCGGGGACTACCTGTTGAGCCACGAGCTCCTGCTTAACTCGGTCGAGTTCGGCGCCAGGCTTGTCGATTTTGTTGACCGCAACGACTATGGGCACACCAGCATTGCGCGCATGATGGATGGCTTCAATGGTTTGCGGCATGACACCGTCATCAGCCGCCACGACCAGAATCACTATATCAGTCGCCTTGGCACCGCGTGCGCGCATTGCGGTAAACGCCTCATGGCCCGGCGTATCGAGAAAAGTCACGACACCCTTGGGCGTTTCGACGTGGTAGGCACCAATGTGCTGCGTAATGCCGCCAGCTTCACCGCTCGCCACCTTGGTCTTGCGGATGTAGTCAAGCAGAGAGGTCTTGCCGTGATCGACGTGGCCCATAACGGTAACCACCGGCGGTCGCGTTTCGGTTTCACCTTCCGGCCGAGCAGCCCCGCCGAGCAGTGCTTCCGGGTCTGTAGGCTTGGCGACCTTGGCGATATGCCCCATTTCCTCGACCAGAATGATTGCAGTATCGCGATCAATGACCTGATTGATGGTGACCATCATGCCTAGCTGCATCAGAGCCTTGATGACCTCCACGCCTTTCACCGACATCTTTTGGGCGAGTTCGGCAACGGTGATGGTTTCAGGCAGCAGAACCTCACGCACTACGGGTTCGGTCGGCATCTCGAAAGCGTGCTGTCCAGACATGCTCGTCTGGATCGGCTTCTTTGTCAGCGGCCGGGGTTTGCGCCGCAACTTCTTGGCGTCGGCGACGTGAAGCTCTGAACGCTCACGCGCATGCCCTTCGCGCCACTCTGTTTTTTCGCCCTTCTTGAATTTCTCCGGACGACCGGCCGGCTTCTTGGCGTCCTTGGCTGCCCCCTCGGGGGCCTTGGCTGCTGTCGCAGGAGCCGCCGCCGGTTCCACCGCGGCAACAGCCACAGGCTCCGACGGTGCTACGGCCGCCGCTGGCGGCGGGGTGATTTCTGCTTCGACTGGCGCCGGTGCAGGCGTTGCCGACACCTCGATCGGAGCAGCAACCTCTTCCAGCTGCTCTTCGGCTTCGGTTGTTGCGGCTTCCTCAATGGAACTGCGTTTGACGAAAGTACGTTTCTTGCGAACTTCAACCTGTACGGTACGCGCCGGGCCAAGACGCGTAGTCTGTTTGATCTGACTGACGGATTTCTGCTTGAGCGTGATCTTCTTCGTTCCCGCTTCTGCGCCACCATGGTGCGTGCGCAGATACGTAAGCAGCGTCATCTTCTCCTCGTCGCTCAAGCTACCGTCGGCACCCTTATCGCTAAGTCCGGCAGCGACGAGCTGCGTGAGCAACTTGTCGGCCGAAATGCCGATCTGGGCGGCAAAGCTTTTGATGGTAGTATCGGACATAGATCCTGTTTTGGTTTAGGCTTCCGGTTTATCAAACCATGGGGCGCGCGCTGCCATGATTAGCTGGCGTGCCTGCTCTTCATCGAGACCCTTGATCTCCATGAGCTCATCAACCGACTGCTCGGCAAGTTCTTCCATGTTTTTAATACCGTGGCTGGCGAGCAGGCGCGCAGTATGCTCATCCATGCCTTCGACATCCAGAAGATCCTTCTCTGGCTCGGCCATATCAATTTTCTCTTCCAGCGCGATAGCCTTGGTCAGAAGGACATCGCGTGCGCGGTTACGCAATTCTTCAACGAGATCCTCGTCGAAACCCTCAATCGCAACCATATCCTGTTTGGGGACATACGCCACTTCATCCAGGCTGGTAAAGCCTTCACGAACCAGGATTCCGGCCACATTCTCGTCAACGTTAAGCTGTTCCATGAACAGTTGCTGTATCGCGGCCGCCTCGGTCGCGCCTTTCTCGCTGGCTGCTTCCTCGGTCATGATATTAAGTTCCCAACCGGTCAGCTCCGATGCCAGGCGCACGTTCTGGCCACCGCGTCCGATGGCCTGCGAAAGCTGAGTTTCGTCCACAATCACGTCCATACTGTGTAGTTCTTCGTCCACTACGATGGACTGAACCTCAGCCGGAGCAAGGGCGTTGATGACGAATTGTGCTGGTTCCTGAGACCACTGGATGATGTCCACGCGCTCACCGGCAAGCTCGTTAGAGACACTCTGGACGCGCATGCCGCGCATGCCCACGCAGGCACCAATGGGATCAATACGCGGATCCTTCGAGCTCACCGCGATCTTGGCACGCAGGCCCGGATCACGTGCAGCGCCATGAATCTGGATCAAACCCTCACCCGCTTCAGGCACCTCAAGCTTGAACAACTCGACAACCAATCGCGGCGCGGTACGGCTCAGAAAAAGCTGGGGTCCGCGCGGTGTGGAGTGAACATCGTCGAGATAGGCGCGAATACGATCACCCGGACGCAGACCCTCATGCGGAATCATCGCCGACTTGGCCAACAGCGCCTCGGCTGCCCCGAGGTCGACAATAGCATCCCCGCGCTCCATTCGCTTGACCACACCGGTTACCAGCTGCCCGATGCGCTCCTTAAAGAGATTGACGATTTGCTCGCGCTCGGCCTCGCGCACCTTCTGCACAATGACCTGCTTGGCGGCCTGAGCGGCGATACGGCCGAATTCGACCGGCTCCAGCGGTTGTTCGATAAAGCCACCGACCGCCGCGTTGGGGTCACGCGTCAAAGCATCGCGCACGCGAAATTGGCGATCGGGAAATTCAATTTCCTCGACCTCGTCGGGCAGTATTTCCCAGCGACGGAAGGTGTCGTAGTCACCGCTTTCGCGATGGATCGACACACGCACGTCGATATCTTCCTTGTACCGTTTGCGCGTGGCAGTCGCCAAGGCAGCTTCCAGCGCCTGGAAGATAACCTCACGCTCCACCCCTTTCTCGCGGGATACGGCATCTACTACCATCAAAATCTCGTGACCCATAAAATGCCCCCACGGGACCTGTCATTTGTACTTCGGCACGAGTCGTGCCTTTTCAATATCTTTTAATGGCAGTTGGAAACTCTCTTCGTCCACATCAATGACGATCGATTCACCTTCCAAGCCTGCCAGGCGGCCGGTAAAATTTCGCCGCCCCAAAATCGGTCGCGCCATCCTGACCTTGACCACATCGCCGGCAAATCTCTGAAAATCCTCGCGCTTTACCAGCGGTCTATCAAGACCCGGCGAAGACACTTCCAAGGTGTAATGACCTGGAATCGGGTCTTCTACGTCGAGTAACGCGCTAACCTGGTGGCTGACTGTGGCGCAGTCGTCGACCGTTATCCCACCAAGGCTGTCGATATATACACGCAGGACCGCATTGCCACCCCCTCCTGCCATTTCGACGTCGACAAGATCGAAACCTAGACCCTCAATTACCGGTTCTAGCAGGGCGCGCAGTTTGGCATTGCCCTCGTGCATAAATTCATGCCCCAAAAACGCAAAAGTGGGCGCCTGGCCCACTTATTCCGACTTCTTAGCGGCGCAGATTATAAGCCTTTTTGCCAAAAGCCACAACGGCACTTATAAGTATTAAATCGCCGGCGAGACAACGCTTTAGTTGCAAGTAAACCCGCTTCGATCTCAAGCACCGCCTCGCTGGATTATCTCCTATCAGCACTTATTTCCTGGCACCAAACCGACTAACCCCATACTTTTATTAGAACTATTTTACAATGACTGAGGCAGGCGGCGGCCTCTATCGATTTGAACTCAGCAAGAGCCATCAACCCGACCCTTACGGTTTGGCCATCAATTTGCTCGAGGGTCAACCAAAAACGGCTTGCCAAGAATTCCTGTCCGCACCACATATTAGCCGGAAAAGGCCCCCCAATACCGGGGTCACGTGAGCTGTCCCCTGTCAGGCTTTCAAGCGCTCGGAGCGGCCGACGCCCCGTTACTATGTTCCCAGCGGGCTGAGATTGGCATCGACATCGTAGGTCAACGTCGTGCTTCCCCAGACGGCCAATCAGTCGTCAGTGTCGTAGGTGAGTCTTTCGAAAATAAAAGTGGCTAGGTCGGAATTTGACGTCCCCCAGCCTGAGTGGAACTTAGATCAAGAGTACGGTTGTTACCGTAGCGGGTTTTGCCTTCAGCTGTCTTGCGCACTCCTTCGAGGCGAGTGCACCCGACACTAGACTTCAACGACGCGAAAGCCCAAGACTACATTACTTGGAGAGTTTTTGCGCGAAAACAAAAATTGAAGTCGAAGTTGAGGGTTGAATCGGTCGCCGTCGGAAAGGATACCTGATCAACGTCTGGACACACCGCGCGTGAAAACAAGGTATTACGAGTGAGATTGGCGGTCACGGCGATTTCTCCCAAAAAGCGTCCCCGCTGCCGATTTGATGATGCGCACCGCGCTAACCGCCAGCGCGGTGCGAGGCCCAAAAGCGTTTGGCAGCAATCAATATAGCACATGGCCGTGGCCTGCCTGCGTACGGTTACGCGAGGCTACCCGCGACGCCCACGATGGTCTCAAGAATTCTCGTATGGGTGACATGCGCTCCCAGTTGAAGGCAGGATACCGGCCGATGATTCTTACGGTTGTCCCAGAATCCCTGAGTCTGGGGTTCTAAGCCATGGTCCTGTTCCGTCGACTTGATAACAACATTCCTTCCCAGTATATGGTCCTGCCTTCCAAACTAGGGAAACAGGAGGGTTGGAATCGTCCGTTGCTACGATCGACGATGCATAGGGGAAAATATGGTTATTTTCTAGATCAATGTATCTGATAAGAGAGGCATTAATAAAAGTTGCAGGTGCGGCGGCTGATGGGGCATCTTCAAACATTGAATCGCGTACTGTCACCCCTTCCACATTGTGCAACGTGATTGCTGTGTAACCGGCGGCAAAGGGCCCCGACAGATGCACGTTGTCAATTATCAAACTCTGGAGTGCAACGGGTAACTCAATATCGATATCAGTGTTGCTGGGGCATCCGGACGCCAACTGCTCATCACGTATGTTAGAAAGTCTAAGATGATTACTAACTGCGTCAGGCGAGCTGATAGATATCCACCTCAAAATTCCGCACCCTTGCACCATAGCGTTTTCGCCGTCGATCGTTGTGTTCGTGAGCACGACTCCATTCTGCATGGTGATGTGCCAATTCGTTCCGATAACCTGGGTATAAAGATTGCTGAAGTGGAAGTGATCGGCATCCAAATAATATGGCCCGTCATCCGGGTTTACTCCAATAAGTATCGGTTGATTTGCGGAGATATAATCATTATGAAGGATGAATCCCTCCCGACCATTCGTTTGAACTCCAACGCTCTGGCCAGTAGCATCCGCAAAGCCGCTTATTCGTGTGTTGTCCACTGATATCCAGCTGGAATCCACGACATGCACTGCAGTTTGGGTACAATGCCCATCTCCGTACAGAAATAAATTCTGGATCCCTCCATTAAATATGATGTTTGGCCTTGGTTTAGAAAATTCCACCATGTCGCCACAACCGCTGAAATTAAGTTGGGCGGAAGCGGGAGTATCGGCGTATAGGGTTACGAAATTGTTCGTAATCTGCAATGTGCTGCCGATATTGTAGGCGCCCGGCGGAAAGTAAACCGCAGTCTGTGGACCGGCTGATTCCAGGCATTTGTTGATTGCAGGCGCTGAGTCAACCTGGCCGCTCGGGTCGGCTCCACAGGTTACCACGCTAATTTTGGAGTTCGCTTCGGCGGTACCATACAGAGGCAAGAACGACACCAACGACGCTAACAGAAACTTCATAATATTCATTTCCGTATCCTCCTCCAGGTTGAGCATAGATTTTCTATTTTGAGTAGCGTGGTTTCCTTTGAAATGCGTCCAGCGGAAGTTCATGGTCTTAGCATTTGCGTTTTTGCCTGCGCGATCCTCCCGTCAACCTATCGTGATTTCAAAAAAGAAAATTCTCGCCTGTTGCCAGCGTACAGCGGCCAAGCACAGCAAGATTTTGAGATAGCTGATGGATCGGTATCGCGTGCGTAGGAAATGTGGAGGCAAGCGCTCCAATTTGCACGATACCAAATGCTTATTCGCAATTTTTTTTTGGAAAACACAGAGACCTCATCCGCAGGTCTTGCCATTTTCATTATTGTGACCGCGCCCGAAGGTATTATCCTGACCCAGTGCGCGATTTCTCCTCGTCCAAGTAGGACGTTACGCGGGGTGAGTGAGGAATGTCAAGGGACCGAATTGTCTCATCCAAAGTCCGAGTAAAATCGATTTGTCGGATCGCGTAAGCATGCGGTGGAAACGACGTCCCCCCCACCTTTGAGTAGCACCCCGATTTAGAGTCCAATCATCAACCAGGACAGGAGATTGGACATGAAGAAGCGTTTTTCAGACGAACAGATCATCGGCTTTTTGCGCGAGGCCGATGCCGGCGATGCCAGTGAAGGAACTCTGTCGCAAGCACGGGTTCTCGGAAGCGAGCTATTACCTGTGGCGCGGTAAGTTCGGCGGGATGGACGTGTCCGATGCCAAGCGCTTGAAGGCCCTCGAGCTCGAGAACGCCAAACTCAAGAAGCTCCTGGCCGAAGCCATGCTGGAAAAGGAGGTGACCCGCGAGGTGCTGCGAAAAAAGTGGTAACGGCACCACAGCGCCGGGCCGTGGTGCGGACCATGATGGACTAAGGGGCTCTCGCAGCGTCATGCGCTGCGGGTGGTGAAGATGAGCGCCAGTAGCCTGCGTTACCAGCCAGTGCCGGATCGCAATGTAGCACTGCGTGCGCGGATCCGGACGCTCGCCTTCCGTCACCGGCGCTACGGGGCCGGGATGATCTATCTGAAGCTGCGCCAGGCAGGGCTCCTCGTCAATCACAAGCGCATCGACCGGCTCTATGCGCAGGAAAACCTCAAGCTCAAGCGCCGCCGGCGCAAGAAGGTGCCGATCACCGATCGCCAGCCCTTGGTAAGACCCCAGGCCCCGAACGAGGTCTGGTCGATGGATTTCGTCTTCGATCGCAGTGCTGACGGGCGGGTCATCAAGAACCTGGCTATCGTCGATGACGCGACCCTTGAGGCCGTCTTGGTCACACCGGAACGGGCCATCGGCGGCCTGGCCGTCACGCGCATCCTCGAGGCGCTTGCCACCAGGCGCGGCTTGCCCAAGGTGATTCCTACCGATAACGGCAAAGAATTCTGCGCTCGCGCCATGCTCACCTGGGCGCATCAACGAGATATCACCTTGCGTCTCATCGAGCCCGGCAAACCTAACCAGAATGCCTACATCGAATCGTTCAACGGAAGATTCCGTGACGAGTGCCTCAACGAACACGGGTTCCTCAATCTCGATCACGCCAGGGTGATCATCGAGGCCTGGCGCCGGGAGTACAACGAGGAGCGACCGAAGAAGGCGCTGGATGGTCTCACCCCGGCTGAGTACGCAAGACAACTGACGGCAAAACCAGCTACAGTGACAACCGGACTCTAGATGGAAGTGCTACTCAGGATGGGGGGACGTCGGCTCAACGGCGATTTGGGTCGGGTTGTTATCAGTGGCATTTTTCCAGACGATCGTACCCACTCTATTGTTCGCACCGAATATCTCGTCCATCATCATCCGCAAGCTGGCGAATTCAATGTCATCGATGCTAATGAAAATGACACCGTCGTCACGCAGAAATTTTTTCAGAAGCGCCAGACGCGGGTACATCATGCACAACCATTTGTCGTGGCGAGAGAGGTCTTCCGCCTCCTCCCCTACTACCTTGCCAAGCCATGCTCTGATTTCTGGGCTATTCACATTGTCTGAATAGATCCAGCCAGTACGTTTACCTTCGTCGTCGCGACGATCTTGTCCTGTGTTATAGGGCGGATCGATATAAATACATTTCACTTGCCTGCCGTACCTTGGCAACAGCGCCTTGAGCGCATGCAGGTTGTCACCCTGAACGATGAGGTTGCCACTGCTTACATCTCCATGCGACAGCGTCTTCACCGGCTCCAATAGCCTGTAAGGCACGTCCTTATGATGCTTTACAACGGCTTCTTTTCCTATCCAATCGAGTGTCGGCATCTTGTAACCACTTTTCTCACTACATAAATTGCGTGCGCATTGAAGCTATCTTCAGGAGAGCTGCCCACGCACTATTGCTTCCAGCTCCGCGATCCGCTCTGCAGAGATTTCACCAGCGTTATACCTCTTGATAACATTCATTGGCTTCAAGTTAGGCCGCTGGGCCTTTGGCACACAGAGGAAGTCTTCAAGCTCGCCTGGAAAAATGTGTACCGCGCTTGTGCAGCTCGACTTCGATTTGGCGATGCATGAATTCCAAACTGCATGATTCTTCTTGTCCTCGTCCTTGTCGTGTATCACGGAGTGTCGGATGCCCAGTGCAGTCAACAGATGCATGAATCGATGGATGTTGTATTTGCCGAGTGCATCTAGAAAGTAGACATGCCGCTCGCGCAGATCGGCCCAACGCTTATCGACTAAGTAATCTAA
>JAKBDW010000230.1:0-3576 GCA_021834245.1 Pseudomonadota bacterium | reverse complement strand
CAACAGATCAAGGTCGCTGCCATCCCGGTCGGTGCCATGCAGCACCGAACCGAAGACGCGCGGGTTCGCCGTGCGAAAGCGGTTCACCGCTTCGCGCACTGCACTTCGCTTCATGTCGAGCACAACGGACGGTCGCATGAGTGTCCTTTCTTATCGAAACTCGTTGAAATGGTATGCGATTGAGAATAACATTTCAAGAACTATTTTCGAGAATCGCAACGCCTTGATTTCCCGTGTCACGTTGGTGGTCTGGTGTGGCCTCTCAAAATCCCTCGTTTGCGAGAAGTCGTATTAGAGCCTTAGCGTCGGCAAGAAGCATGAACAGGCCAAGCCGTTAAAGGGTTTCGGTTCGGCAGGTATTCTTGAAGTCATCGAAGATTCGGGCAGTAGCACGTTCCGTGCTATCTATACCGTCAAATTCGGTGATACGGTTTATGTGCTGCATTGCTTTCAGAAGAAATCGACGCATGGCATCGCGACACCAAAACCAGACATGGACTTGATTCGGGAACGATTGAAAGCAGCAGAAGGGCACGCCAAAGGAGAAACGAAATGATCGAAATTGAAGAAGGTTCCGGCAACGTCTACGCCGATTTAGGCTTTGCCGATGCCGAGGAAATGATGGTCAAGGCGCAGCTTGCGACCAAGATCGGCGAGATCATCAAAGGCCGCAAATGGAGCCAACAGCGGGCCGCCGATGTTCTTGGCATTCCTCAATCCAAGCTATCCAAGGTGCTGCGCGGTCAGTTTCGCGGGATCAGTGAAGCGAAAATGCTTGATTGTCTGGCCCGGCTTGGCCGTGATGTACAAATCGTTGTCGGCCCGGCGCGCCGTTCGGCTTCAGTCGGACATATCGCTGTCGTGTTTGCCGCGTAAGATTTATGGCAGCCAACATCACCGACGACGAATGGGACGAGCTATCGCCCGAGAACTTTGACACCACGGCGCTGCTACGCGCGGTTGATGCCATGGACGAGTTGCGTAGTGACTTGAACGACAACGAGGATGGGGCACCGCCGCAACTGCGCGACGACCTGCTGAAACTGCACCAACTGGCGATGGCCGTCTTCAATCAGGCCAGGTGGCCGATCTGTTCGACCTCGCGGTCGATCTGGAAGATCGGGTTCTTGGCATGATGACGGCGCTTGAGCAAGTCCAGGAAACATTGTCCCAGTTGACCACGTTGTACCCTGAGAGCTTGTCCTACGCCGACCGTGATGAAATCGAATGATTCAGATGGCAGCCGACACGAGTGTTGGGCCTTCTACGCTGGCAGTGTCGCAAATCGCAGCTTCACTCCCACTGTCAGCGAGTGACGGAATTCTCGGCGGTTTCGGCTTACATCCCCAATAAGGAATAACGATGGCTTGTGAATGCTCCAACGTATCGGTGCAGTCCGAAGGAGAGCGCGCCACGCTGCGGATAGCGCTGGGTCTCAACGCGGCGATGTTCGTCATCGGCACAGCCGCCGGTTTGTGGGCGCAGTCGAGCGGGCTGATGGCGGACGCGCTCGACATGCTGGCCGATGCTTCGGCCTACGCACTCGCACTGCTGGCGGTGTCGCATGGAGCGGTCTTCAAGCGCAATACGGCGCGTTGGAGTGGATCGCTGCTGCTGGTTCTCGGCGTAGGCATCGTGCTCGACGTGGTGCGCCGTGGCTTTATTGGCAGTGAACCGCTGGGGCCGGCCATGATGGCATTCTCGCTCGCATCGTTGGCCGTCAACGTGACCGTGCTGCGCATGCTGGACAAGTTCCGGCATGGGGAAGTCCATCTGCGCGCGACCTGGATACCGAGGTCCGGGGAGCAATGGAACAGGGAACCAACTTAAGCGCCTACCTGACATCTCAGTGACAGGGTAATCCAGTGCATCTCAGCCGGCAACAAGGCCGGCAATACCTGCGTAGACGCCCAGCAGAACCGTGGCAGCGATGACGATACCGACCAGCCACGAGTAGGCACCTTTCAGGCGGTAGGGTTCCGGCAGCCGCTTGGCAAGCAGGAAAAGAAAGCCCAGCACGACCGGCAAAAGCAGCGCATTCATGACTTGGACGCCGACACCCAACGATACCAGGTTGGCGCCCGATGCCACCGTCAGGGCTGCAACAATCAGCGCAATCGTGTAGACCGCATAGAACCACGGAGCCTCGCGCGGCGTGTGCTCCAGCGAGTGGTGATAACCCATGACTTCTCCGAGCGCACGCGCGGCGGTTAAGGTCACGACGATGGCCGCAACCAGCGATGCGCCTACCATGCCCATGCCAAACAACAGCCGGCCTGCGCGTTCGCCGAGGTACGGCGTGATCGCGTCGGCAATTTGCTGCACGGTGTCGAGCGGCGTTTGACTACCCACCTTGCCCAATGTTGCCGCCGTGACGATCAAGACCGCTGCCATGATCACTTGCGTGACGACTGCACCCACTGCGGTATCCCAACGCGCCGCAGGCAAATCCTCAATGACGAGCCCCTTCTCGACCACAGCAGACTGCTGGTAGAACACCATCCAGGGCATGATCACCGCGCCGATATTCGCCGCGATCAGGAACAGATAATTCTTGTCGGCCAAGGGTAGCTCCAGCACCGTCGCTGCTATGGCGTCCGAGTCGGGATGGGCGTGCCAAGCCACCCAAGCAAAGACCAGTTCAAAAGCGCCTAGCGCCATGGCGATGCGTTCGACAGAAAGGTAGGAACCCGTGTAGACCATGACCGAGAGTCCCAGCACGACCACGACCATGGTGAGCCAAGCGGGTATGCCGTACATGATGCCAACGCCGGCCAAGCCGCCCAGCTCGGACAGCAGCGCGCCGACGCAGGCGATTAGCAAAGTGCCAACCGACAGCCAAGCCCAGCCTGTGCCGAAATACTGTCTGATCAGGTCGCCATGTCCCTTCCCCGTCACGACGCCCAAGCGCACGGTGAGTTCCTGCACGAGGAACAACACCGGAACGAGGATGAGCTGTATTAGGAGCAGGCGATAGCCCCATTGCGCGCCACTTTGTGCGGCCGTCATGATGCTTCCGGCATCGGTATCCGCGAACATCACGACGATCCCCGGACCAGCAACGGCCAGAAATTGCGCCCAGCGAGTTCGGGCGGGTAGAGTCAAGGCTGTCATAGTCGTGAGTGATAGTATTCAAATACGAGTAATTATCACTCGCAATATACTTTGAGGCAATACCTACAGCAGTATCGCGACGCGGTCGGCCCGCGCCTAACCGCAGATGGCGGCTGGTGACACGACTGTTGGGTCTACCCCAAGCAGGGGGCTGGCATTGATTTATTGGGAGTGGGGCAGGGACGAGAGTTGGCGCAGGCGGAAAAAAAAACTGCCCAGCCCGACAATGGCTACCCCTGTAATGGCAATAATGAGCGGGATATCCAAATGGTCGATGCCATATATGGGAATATGCGTATTCAATTGCCAGTGCGCCAATTCCGGCCACAGGATACTGGATAATCCGGCTGCCACATAAGCAATGCCGCCAAAGCGCAGGGTTCGGGCAGCAGTAAACAAGGCAAGACTGCGCAGGTCTTCCGTCGAGAGTTTCCTGCTCGCAGCCAGATGACCAAAAAAAGC
>JAKBDW010000023.1:0-3582 GCA_021834245.1 Pseudomonadota bacterium | reverse complement strand
GGAAGGTGCTTTGCGTGCGGAAAACTGGATTGATCTTATCCGAGCCATCATCTCATCCAGGTATGCGCGACGTGCGCGCATGCGCTCTATGGCGGTACGCGCAAAGTCGGGTCCGGTTTCACCCGGTGTGAACTGACGATAGGCCATTTCGATCACGCTATCCTCATACGAATGGATGCGTTCTGCCTCGGGACCGGCAATCGTGCACACCGAACGCAGAAGGTCGCTGGCCTTAAGGTTAATCTCGTGCAACGTCTTGGCATTGGTTGGGCCGACCCAGCTTAGAATCGTCCACTTGTCGCCTGCCGGACCGGGGTTATCGAGATAGCGCTGCCAAATCCCGATCGCCTCGCCGCAAGTAGCCGAAAGCTCGCCGATACGCTTTAGCACTAACTCTCGATCCTTAGCCCTCTCCGGCGACCACCGCCCCATAAGGGCCACTGCCTGCTCCAAGCTTCTCATACCGCCCTCCGTAATGCGCGAACAGAAAAACATCTAAGTAACAGACTTATAGATGAATAATACGGACGGCGCCAGTTGGGAGCAATACGGACCGGAAGTTGGAAAATTGGCAACATGAATAAGGTGGAGCACGTTTGAACTAGTCCTGACGCGCGATAAAAAACCGTCTCTGCGCAAAATGCGCGACCTGAACGGTCTGGACCAACATTACATCTAACACCTGACCCTACGCCGCAGAATCGAACAGTTCTTCATCAAGTTCCAGGGTCCGGCCAGAAGCGCGCGCTGGAGGGAACAATTCGAACTGACCGCTGACGTTCTGCAACTCTTCGGCAATCAACCGCACCTTAATCAAGGACCGACCGTGCGAGGAGTCGACAAAGAGATCGCGAACGCATGCTAAGAGGTAATCCGGGTCTACCTGCTCGGCCCGCGTGGGAAATTCGCCTAATTCCAGCGCTGCGTGGTGATCCATTGCATCCATCAGCAGTGTTTTCCTTTTGGCGGATGCGTATTTAAGCTCAATACGAATCTTGCCGGTAAGGAGTTCCTGCCGCCGCAATCGAGAAACGAGCCGATGGCACACATGCCTGAGATACCGCGCGACGGTGCGTGGCGCCGATGTATTCGGTGGCAACACCCGCTCCTGATCAATATATGACAATGGGATTACGTCCTGAACCACAGACGCAGCGTCTCGACCACGGCACAGCATCCATAACCGCTTTCCGGCCATTCCATAGCGTCGGACAAGCATGGCGGCGGGTAACGCTGCAAGCTCACCGCAGGTGCGAACGTCCAGTAACGACAGAAACAAACGCATTTCGGCCGCGCGTCCCTTGAGGAAATCCAGATCAACATCATGCAGCCGTTGCCGCATTTCCCATGGTGAAATCACATTGCAATGACCCGGCGCCGCCAGAGTCGCAGCAAGTCCGGCGCCATAGCGATCGCCGGCGACTCCGATGCGCCAGACACAGCGTGGAAGGCGCGCATTAAGCACAATCGAGAGCTGGTCTGCCATTGCCTCGGGGGAGCCTTCGTCGTGCTGCCAGTGGGTGACGTCGAGGAGAATCCTGCCGCGTCCAACGTAGGGCACATCGCCACTTTGATGCGGAAACGCCTGATGCAGGATTAAGTCGGGATTTACACTTTCGGCCTCAATACACATGGCGATTACAGCGCGCGGCCAGTAGCAGGTGCGCGTCATGTCAGCGGTAGGAACGGAACTGACCGATCACAACGCCTTGAATATGCACCCGGGTGCCGGTATAGCGCATGGGAGCCATGGCGCCGTTCGCCGGGTGCAATGTAACCGTGCTATCACGATTGCGTTGCAGACGTTTGAGCGTTGCTTCCACCCCGTCGATGAGTGCCACCACGATTTCCCCGTCGCGCGCAGTTTCACTGCTCTGAACCACCACCATGTCGCCGTCGAGGATGCCCGCCTCTATCATGGAATCTCCTTGGACCCTGAGCACGAATCGCCCTGGTGCGACAAAAAACTCGCTCAGATCGATCGTGTCCTGGCCGGCTATGGCCTCAATCGGCCTGCCCGCAGCAATGGACCCGAGCAAAGGCAAGGAGCCGTCTCGCTGTCGCGTCCCGGAGCTCGACGCGAGCCGTATCCCTCGGGCGCGATCCGGCTCAACAACGATGAGACCTTCCGCGGCAACTGCCTGGAGATAACGATGGACAGTGCCGCGCGAACTGATTCCGAGATGCGCCGCAATTTCGCGCAACTTCGGCGTCACACCACGCTCGCGCTGATAGGCGCAAAGGAATTCGTATACCTGCCGTTGACGATCAGTGAGCATATGTTCTCTTTTTGTTCTCTTTCAAGCGTAAATCAGAACGGATCCTGGCGCAAGTAACGACCCATATATACTGCGTCATGAAAATGAAGCCGGAACTTGTTACCATTCAAAAAACCCGGTGCATCATGAAGTTGGGGCGAAAACGGCAGCATGACAGTCGGCAGAATTGCGCTTACCGCAAAGCTACTCCGGACTTTGCAGCCTATTGCCTCGCTCAGTGCATTGCGTCGGGACGAAATAGCGGCTTTGTGCCGCGTCGAGCACATCCCCGCCGGTCTGACTCTGTTCCGCGAGGGCGAAATCGACCATCGGTCGATCTACCTTTTACAAGGGGAAGTGGTGCTGAGCAGCGCAGCCGGCGGAGTCAGCCGGGTGCTTACAGGTCCGGGTATCACCGGGACTCCTGCACCTTGGCTCTACCCCATTGCTGACAAACAACCCCGCCAGCTATCGGCTGTATCGGTGACCGACGTCGACATTGTGCAAATGGACAGCGAATTGCTGGACTTCGCGACGGGCTGGAACGATCTGTCCGCGTATTACACTGGCACGCAACAGCAATCTGCCAAGTGGATAACCTGGGTGCGACAGTGCCTGGCGTTTCGCCATATCCCTCTATCCAACCTAGAAGACCTAAGTGGGGCTTTCGAATCAGTTGCTGTGCGAGCAGGAGAGGTGGTTGTGCGCGAGGGCGAACCTGCAGTTGACTACTATCTCATTGAAAGTGGTTCCGCCGCGGCTACGCGCGAAACAGGCGGAAGTGTTCCGGCGGGACTTACGACCTTGGAATTCGGTGACGGATTTGGGGAAGAATGCCTGATGCGCACTGATGAACACCTGAGCACCACTGTTACGATGCGTTCGCCTGGCACTTTACTTCGTCTCTCGCGGCGACAATTTCTTTCTTGGTGCCACGAACAACCACGCAGCCTGCTGTCGCCGTCGCAGGCAATTGCCCAGGTCGCCTCTGGTGCCGCTACGTGGACTGACGTTCGGCGACCTGAAGAGACTGTGCATAAGCGAATATCGAACGCCAAGCTCTTGCCCCTGCGCCGGCTTCATGAGCTGGATGGCACATTGAGTCGCGACTTCGAATACATCTGTTACTGCAACAGCGGCCGACGCAGTGCAGTGGCCGCCGATCTCCTGGCACGACATGGGCTACGGGCCCACGTCCTCGAAGGCGGATTATGGGCCATGCAGGAAAGTGGATTAGAGGCGGTCCCAGAATGAGCGGACGGGGAAGCCATACGTGATAGAATCTCAGCATGCTGCATACCGAACACGTGCAATGTCCGTACTG
>JAKBDW010000571.1:0-3582 GCA_021834245.1 Pseudomonadota bacterium | reverse complement strand
TTCGCACTCGCCACCGGCGGATTGATGCTTGCCGCCATTGGGATCGACGTTGGAGTGCGGCCGATTCCAGGCTGGGCCGGAGCGTCCACGGCGGGATGGATTTTTGGTCTGGCCGGCGCTGGTCTGATGCTGGCGGTCTGGGTGAGGCGTCGCCAAACCTGAATGCAGGAACCCAGTTTGTGTTGCCATCGTGGCAATTTCCAAGGCTTTTTGTCACTATAAAGGTCGGTTGCAATAGACCAGGCGCCGGGCGCGCAACTGGTGCAACCAAACCAAGAAGAAATTGCGATAGATCCAGAAAAGTTCGGGAGGAATACCGTGCGACGACACTGGAGGGTGTTGGCGGCTGCGGTACTGGCGATGACGGCACTCGCTGCTTACGGCGGCGACCTGACGCACCTGCAGGGGTTGGTCGACAGCGGCAATGCACAGGCCTATCCGCTAGCGCGCACGCTCAGCGCCAATTACGCGGGCAATCCTGACTTCGACTATTTGTATGGCCGCGCGGCTTTAGCCAGCGGACATGTGAACCAGGCAATATTTGCCCTGCAGCGGGTGATGATTGACCGGCCGACGGATGACCGTGCGCGCCTGCTGCTCGCACAGGCATACCTGCGTAACGGTGAACGCGTGCTTGCACAGCGCGAACTGGATATCGTGCTGGCCCATAACTCGCCGGCAGTGACAAGACAAGCGACGGAGTTGCGCGCCTCGCTGGATGGAGCACAGCGCAGCGTGAGGAATCACAGCTACGTAGAGTTGGGTCTTGGTTATGATTCCAACGTCAACGCTGCGCCGAGCGCCAGCTTGATCGCCTTGCCACCGGGCACGGCCCAGCCTCTGTCAGGCGGCGGCGTTTATTATCCGGCGAATCTGGTAGTGTCTCCGGGTTACCAGTCACAGAGTGATGGATTCTGGCGCTTCGCCTTCGGCCTTAACACCTATCGGCCATTCGCTACCCGCGGTTACCTTTTCGGTAGTGTTGACGGTGACGAGAACGCCGATTTCAGCAAGAGCGCGTTCGATACCACCGTCGCGAACGTCATCGGCGGCGCTGGCATCCAGTTGGGAAGCAATTACCTTTCTCTTCCGCTATACCACCAGGAATTTTTGATTGGTCACCGCCGCTATCGGCAGCACGATGCTTTTGGTTTGGAATGGACCTATCGGGCAGATCCAGCCAATGTGATATCGCTTGTCGGCCAATATGGAAACTACGTCTATCAGGATGAGTCGGTGCAGAATACGGACAGCGGCGTGGCAGCGCTCACCTGGGCACGGAATTTCGCCGTTCCGTCACAGCCACGCATTAAGGCCAGTATCTACCGCGGGCGCGATGCTGCCAAAGACGAACTCTACGACTATTTCGGTCGAAGCTACTACGGTATTTCCGCTGAAGGCAGTTTCGCCGTTTCCCCGCGGCAGCGGCCGTATGCGACATTGCTCTACCAGCGCAGCAATTACGATGCGGCGGACCCGGGATTTCCGGTAATCCGCGTCGAACACTATTCTCGCGTTGCTGCGGGCTGGATGTGGCAAATGAAACCGAAATGGATTCTGCGCGCCGAGGTCAGCTACGCTGACAATCATTCGAACATAGACATCTATCAGTATCATCGCACGCTTTTTTATCTGAGCACGCGCCACGACTTTTATTGAATCGCGGCGTTTGACGGAGAAGGTCATGGTCAGGAAAGTGGTATTTGCCCCTACATCGATGTCCGGCATATTAGCCATTGCGTTTCTGTTGTTTGCCGCGCTGGTGGTCGCTTCTCCGCTGGCAAGGGCGCAAGTGGTGGGCAAGGTGCTCGCGGCAAGCGGGGAAGTTGTGGCACAGCGGCCGGACGGAAGTACGCGGGCGCTTCTCGCCAATGCTGTCGTCGAACGCGGAGACACCGTAGTTACCGGCACGGACTCAGCTGCGCAGCTGCAATTTCTAGACGGCGCGCTGGTGACTCTGCAGGCCGAAACGCGATTTCGCATTGACGATTACAGTTATGCAGACGGTTCCGCGCAGGACAGAAGCATCTTCAGCCTGCTCAGGGGCGGCTTGCGTACCCTCTCTGGCCTCATTGGCAAAGTGCGCCACGATGCCTACCGAATGGAGACTCCGGTTGCCACCGTCGGTATCCGTGGGACGGATTATGAATTGCGCCTGTGCCAGGGTGATTGTCCGGCAGGCAACCCGAATGGGCTGTACCTTGGGGTCGGTTACGGGGCCATTGCCGCAAGCAATCACGCCGGTTCGTTCGATTTGCAGCGCGGTCAATACGGGTACATAAAAGACGCCAATTCGCCGATGCAATTTCTCTCTTGTCCGCCGATGCCATTGACCGGGATTGCGTGCCCGGCGTCGACTCTCGGGGAGACGGATTTCGGCGCCGGTTACCCAACGGGTGACCAAGACCCGATCAGCGGCAATCGCCCTGTGGGTCTCGGTGTTGGCAGCGGTTGCGGTGGCAGTTACTCCGGTTTCTTCACATTCCAGCCTGTTCCGCCAACGTGCCCTTAGCGTGGCGTGCTGTAGCGCGTACTAACCCCAGTCTAGGCGCTTGGTGAAGTTGGCGGTATGCGGTCGTTCCGAGTAGCCAAGCGACGGATAAAACCCGCGCCGGTAGGACTCACGTTCTCGGCTGTTCAGAACGCTGATGCGAAAGCACTTGCGCCGCACCGCCTCTGTTTCGATGGCACCGATCAGCGCCTTTCCGACACCTTGGCCGCGCGCCGACTGCATCACAAACACCTCGTTGATGAGCATTTCCCGTCCGGCAAACAGTAGGTACGTCACCACCTGGCCGTGGATGTAGCCAACTACTTCGCCCGTCAGTTCCGCCACGACCAGCAAGGTATTGTCTTCTTCGGTAAGTGACTCCAGACGCTGACGCAGTGAACTCCCATCCGCCTTGAACGCAGGATTCCAACCGAGCTCGCGATGCAGCTGCATGACTGCACTCACATCTGTCTGTCGCAGTGGCCGAATGCTGATGTCGGGATGGTTCATTCGTGTTGACTCAGTGCAGTGAGGGTACGGTCTGCTGCGCTAGCGCCATCGATAGTGACACGTCATTGCGTCTGCTGTCGAACAACGCAGGTAAAATGCCAACTGGCCAGTTCGGTTTTTCGCGCTCCTTGAGGTCAAGCAGGCGCGAGAGCGAAACCAGGTGGATGCGATAAAACGCAAGCATGGGCAGTTGCTGCTGCAACACCGCCACGGTGGCAGGGTAAGGGTGGCCGATTGCGATTGCGTATCCGCGTGTTCGCGCTACACGAAGCAACAGCGCGAACTGCTGCTCTACGGCCGCGATGTTTGGTACATCGTCGAGGAATACGTTGCGTGCCAGATTCGGCACGCCGTACGCGCTTGCCGTGCTTGCGGCAACCGACTGTGACGATGTGCGCGAATCGACAAAGAAGAGCTTGCCGCGCTGGTGAATCTCTTGCATCACCCAGCGCATCGGCCGGTTACGAGACGACAGCAAACTTCCCATGTGATTGTTGACTCCCGTGACGTAGGGAACGCTGGCGAAATCGGAAGCCATGGTGAGCAGCAGTAGGGTGTGCGACATCGCGGTGTCTAGGGCG